>JBGTHI010000656.1:0-1815 GCA_041746295.1 Myxococcaceae bacterium | reverse complement strand
CGGAGGTGCGCGATGAGGATGATGGACAACCTCCTTCAGGAAATGATCACCGCCAAGGCCTCCGACCTCCACCTGGTCGTCGGCCGTCCGCCCCTCTTCCGGCTGCGCGGTGACCTGGTGGAGAGCCGCCATCCGCCGCTGACGAGGGAGTCCTCTGAGCGGCTGATCACCGAGATTCTGAACGAGGACCAGAAGAAGATCATTCAGGAGAACCTGGATCTCGACCTGGCCTATCCGCTCCCCGATGGAGCGGCCCGTTTCCGCGTCAACGTGCTCTGGCAGCACCGAGGAATGGGGGCGGTGCTCCGGATCATCCCCACCAAGATCCTGACCATGGAGCAGCTTGGGCTGCCGCCGGCGGTTCGGAAGATCTCCGAGCTGCCGCGCGGGCTGGTGCTGGTAACCGGCCCTACCGGCTCCGGCAAGTCCACCACGCTGGCGGCGATCATCGATCAGATCAACAGTCAGCGGGACGCCCACATCATCACCATCGAAGATCCGCTCGAGTTCGTGCATCCCAACAAGCGCTGCCTGGTGACCCAGCGCGAGGTGAAGGCCCATACGCGGTCGTTTGGGGCGGCGCTGAAGATGGCCGCTCGGCAGGATCCGGACATCATTCTGGTGGGCGAAATGCGGGATCTTGAGACCATCCGCCTGGCGCTGGCTGCAGCCGAGCTGGGCATCCTGGTTTTTGGAACGCTGCACACCAACTCGGCGGCCAAGACCATCGACCGCGTGGTAGACGCCTTTCCGGCCGACGAGCAACCTCAAGTCAGGGTGATGTTGGCCGACTCGCTCAAGGCGGTAGTCTCGCAGCAGCTGCTCAAGACCGCCGACGTGCAGGGGCGCTGCGCGAGCCACGAGATTTTGCTGTCAACCTCGGCGCTCTCCAACCTGATCCGCGAGGGGAAGATCGGGATGATCAACTCGGTGATCCAGACCGGAGGCAACTCTGGGATGCAGTCGATGGATCAATCGCTGCAGAAGCTGATCGCCGACAAGAAGATCACCACCCAGGCGGCCTACGAGAAGGCGATCGACAAGGAGCTGTTCCTCCGGTTGATGAAGGAGGCGGGGGAGCAGGTGCCCGAGGAGCACTAGCCCCCAATTCGGCTCAGCTGAAGGAAAGCTCCGGGCGCTGGTGCCTACTCGAGCGAAGGATTTGCCCTTAGGGAAGACGGGATGGGGTTAGCTCCCTAGTGGACTCCGCCTCGGCAATGCGTCCGAAGCCAGTGATGCGCCCGCTCGAAGCTCAGGCGTTGGCACGACCCCGGTTGTCGATTCCGCGGAACCCCGGTAACAACGGGCCACCAATGCCAGCACCGCCGTTCAGGACCGATCAGGATCTCGCGGGCTGGCTCGATGAGGGTGGCATCGGGCATCTCGATCGCTTGAGTCTTTGGTCGCTCGCCCCCCGAGTCCAGACTCCCTATCTCCCACAGCTGCAGAGCGCCGGTGGCCGACGGCCGCTGGTATCGCTCCTGACCCGGGAAGGAGTCGCCCGGTGGCAGGCCGAGACCTCCCCTTCCCCGCGGATGCGCGATCTTCTGCCAGGCCTCGCCTGGGAGCTGGCGCTGGCCGAGCGGGCTTCGGCCGAAGAGGCGCGCGTCCAGATCGGCGAACGGCTCCTCCCCCCCACCGAGGAACGCGCCCTCCCCGTGCATCGACTGCTGTTGGCCTTGCGCGCGCAGTTCCCCGCCTCGGTGGCTCCTAGACCGCAACGCGCGCTCGATCTCGAAGCGCTGGTCGTCGACGGCGCCCTGCCCGGCGTCCGGATGAAGGCACCCGGCCGCTCGGAGCTGCCCGCCTCCGGCG
>JBGTHI010000655.1:0-2392 GCA_041746295.1 Myxococcaceae bacterium | reverse complement strand
GTGGCGGAGCCTTCGGCCCCGCCGGTCGCGGCGCTGCCCGACGAGGTCGAAGAGGACGATTCGGCCGAGGCGACCCGCGCGGTGATGATCCCCCGCGAGCTCCTCCGAGCGGCCAGCGCCCAGCTGGCCGGCGGGGGAGGCGCCGCGGCGGCAGGCCTCTCCCCAGGTCTCTCGGAAGACGAGCAGCACTTCCAGGACGTCTTCAAGGAGTTCGTCTCCGCTCGCGAGAAGTGCGGCGAGCCGCAGGATGGACTCACCTATGAGAAGTTCGCGGTGAAGCTGCGCAAGAGCCACGAGCAGCTGGCGCAGAAGCACCAGTGTAAAACCGTCCGGTTCCAGGTCTACGTGAAGGACGGGAAAGCAGCGCTAAAGGCCACTCCGCTTCGCCAATAGGGCGCGGTTACCTCGTCCGTTGGTCCTGCATGAAGAACTTGTCCGGATCCACTTGGTCTGGGCTCGGTGCCTGAGCCGTCGGCTCGGTCCCTTCGAGAAATGGCTCCATCCGGCCCGGAATCGATTCGCCCGCCAGAAGGCCGCTGGCCGGATCGATCCGGGTGATCACCACCCCCGGTGGAACCTCGAAGTCGCGTACCGGCGTGTCTTGGTGGGCGGCGCGCATCGCCCCCAGCCAGATCGGCAGCGCCGCGCGCGCTCCGGTCTCGCCCGGCCCCATCGATTCGTGGTTGTCGAAGCCCACCCACGTCGCCGCCACCCAGTCGGCGGTGTAGCCGGCGAACCAGGCGTCCCGGTACTCCGAGGCGGTGCCGGTCTTCCCCGCCGCCGGTCGCCCCAGCTCGCGGACCGCCATTGCCGTGCCCTCTTCCACCACGCTGCTCATCAAGGAGGTGGTGAGGAACGCGACCGGAGCCGGCAAGGTCTCCTCGAACGCGGCGCGGTGCTCCTCCAGGACTTTGCCCGACGCATCGGAGACCCTCACCAGGGTGATCGGTTCCGCGTAGCGACCCAGTGACTGCAGCGTGGCGTAGGCATTGGCCAGCTCCAACATCGTCACCTCTCCGGTTCCCAGCGCCAGCGTCAGATTGCTGGGCATGGTCGAGCGGATGCCCGCGCGGCGCGCGAACTCGATCGCAGAATCCGGGGTGATCGATTCGATCAGCCGCACCGAAACCGAGTTCTTGGACTTGGTCAGCGCTTGGCGGAGGGTCATCGGCCCCTCGAAGCCGGACCGCTCGTAGTTCTGGGGTTTCCAGCTGCGGCCGGTGTAGGGATCGCGGATCGCCTCCGGTGCGTCGTTGACCAGGGAGACGGTGCTGTAGCGCTGGCTCGCTAGGGCAGCGCCGTAGACGAACGGTTTGAAGGCGGAGCCGGGCTGCCGTTTTGCCTGGGTGGCCCGGTTGAAAGCGGAAAGATTGAAGTCGTAGCCGCCGGTCATCGCCACCACCCGCCGGTCGTCGGGGTCGATGACGATGCCCGCCCCCTGCACGTGCGGGATCGGGTCCAGGTTTGCCTCCAGGGCGCCCTTTACCGCGGGAATCGAAAGGATCCGCACCCGGACCAGATCTCCAGGCTTCATCACGTCCGACATCTTGGTGGGAGTGGGGCTGGCCCGACCTACCGCCCGCGGCCTTGCCCAGCTCACCTGGGAGAAGGCGATCTCCGCGGTCCGTCCCACCAGGTCCACCTCGGCGCGCTTGCCCTGGTCGTCTACCCGGCTGACGTAGCCGACCAGCCGGAGGCCGGTCGCGAGGGGCCGCACGGTGACCGATCGCGCCAGCACCTCGTCGGCGGTGGGAGGCCCCTCGCCCTCCACCGTGGCGTCCGGTTTTTCCTCCGCCGAATCGGCCGGGTTCTCGGAGGCCAACGCACCCGCCTTGGCCAACCGGTTCAAGTCCACCACCAGAACCTCATTCTCGCGCCGCTTTCCAGTCTCGCGAATCCGCTTTTCCAGGAGCGGCCGGAGCGCTGCGAAACGGACCGCTTCCAGTCGCCCCAGGGGGCCCTGGTAGCCCATCCGTCGGTCGATCGTCTCCAGCCCGCCCTGGACCGAGCTGTCGAGCGCGCGCTGGAGCCGGGGGTCCATCGCGATCTCGACCCGCAGGCCGTCGGAGAGCACCACCTTCTCTCCGTACCGCTGCACCAACGTGCGACGCACCTCCTCCGAATAGTAGGGGCCGATTGCCTCTGCCACGCGTGAGGCGAGGACGATGGGGCGGGCGAGCGCCGCCTTCACCTCGGTCTCCGGTGCGAGCTTGTGACGCGCCATCTGCGAAAGCACGTACTCCCGCCGCCGGGTGGCCCGAACGATGTTGGTGACAGGGTTGATCCGCTCGGGCAGCGGAAGGATGCCCGCCAGTGTCGCAGCCTCTCCCAGGTCGAGCGCGCTCGCCGATCTGCCGAAGTAGAAGAGGGCCGCCTCTTCGATGCCGTAGCG
>JBGTHI010000654.1:0-2283 GCA_041746295.1 Myxococcaceae bacterium | reverse complement strand
GAGTGCGCGGTCAATCACGGCCTTCAGCGTGTCTCCACCGTTGGCGATCACCAGCGACCCATCGACGATGGCGTGCGCTTCCTTGGGATCCACGCTGAACGCCTTGATCCCGCGATACTCGTTCTCCTTGATCGGGTCGGCTTTCCCCTTGCTCTGGGCGTCAGCGCGGGCCAGCTCGACGAGCTTCGCGTGGGCCTTCACCAGGAAGGAGGTGTCCTTGGGCGTGATCACCATGAATACGCGTTCGGGCTTATCCTGACCTTCCGCGGCGATCACGATCCCGTTGCCCGTCAGGTCGCGTAGAGCTTGCTCCCAGGTGGTATCGAGCTGCGACGCGACGAACTGGACGACCTCGCGACCTTGACGGATCTGAGGTTGATCGAGTGCTTTCTCATACCCCGGCACGCCCTTGAGCAAGCCCCGCACGCGATCACTCGTGAGCCGATCGATCGCCTGATCCGGATGAGCCGCTTCTGCGTAGAAGAACGCGTCGGGACCGACCCAGCGGGCACCTTTCGGTTCGTCGCCACGCGCCGGGGCCATCGTCACGACCAGAAGACCTAGCCATAGCGACCAGGCCCGACTTCGCGTCTCGAAGCGCATCATCCAAAGATCCTCCTCGTTGCTTGGAGAGCGATCACTCGCCCGGAGTTGTTGCACGGGATACCTGGAGACCGATGCGTCGGTTTCGAATTCCTCACCGGAATCTCAGTTGTCCATGCAGTCGTGGATGTTCAATCTTGTCAAATCGGCGGAGAAAGGTAGAGTCTAGGAGGAGTCATCACGGGACCGGATTCTCGAACCAGGGTTCGTCAACGATGAAAGCGGAGATCGTACCAGGCAACGGCGATCCGCCGATCTCTGTGACCAAGGACATCACCGTTGTGGGTCGCGGCGATTTCTGCGACATCCAGATCGCCGACCCGAGCCTCTCCAAGCGTCACGCGGTCTTGATCCGCACCGAAGGCTTGCTGCTGGTGCGCGACCTGATTAGCACCAACGGCACCAAGGTGAACGGTCAGCGGGTGATGTGGGCGGCGCTGATGCCGAACGATCGCCTCACGCTCGGCCGGTACAAGTTGAAGATCTATCTGGGTCCGGACAGCTCGCCCAGCCCATCGGAGATTTCCCGGCGGCGCGACGGTGCTCCGGTGGCCGAAGTCACGGGTTTTGCGCCACCTACGCCGATCGGCACGTTGTTCCCGCCCACCAGCACGCCGGGCTCGACGGACCCCGACGCCGAGGTCAGCGGCGCCGATCAATTTGTGATCGACGACGAGGACGAGTTCGTGATCGACCTCCAAGACGGCTGAGGCAGGAACTCTGTCTCGAATGAAAACTCATTCCGGAGGTCGGATGTCTGCCTCAACGGAGATCGGCCACGCGGTCTTCCGTTGGTGGACGGGAGAGCGCGTGGCCGATGTTCGAACGTTTGACGTGGGAGCGATGAGAGCGAATACCCGAGCGTTTCAGATTCCTTCGGACCGGGGGCGACGGAGGTCGCGTCGGATCGGAGGGCTGATCTGCTCAAGCTGGCGAGCATCCTGGGGTTCCAGGCGGCTCGCCTGACGATTCTCGCGCTGGATCGCCTCGTACACCTCTTGTCGGTGCACACTGATCTCGATTGGGGCCGCGATCCCTAATCGGACCTTATCGCCCCGGATATCCACCACGGTGATGACGATGTCATCTCCGATGATGATGCTTTCGTCGCGGTGTCGGGACAGGACCAGCATCTTTCGGGCTCCTTCCTCCTGCCAACGTACGAGACCCGTGACCGTCCATGATCCTTGTTGCCCGGGATCTCAATCAAACCACGACTTGGCGTCGGGATGTCTGGGAGCGGGCCAGAATCCCGCCGACGCGAACGCCCGCGAATCTGGCAAAGCGTTCCCCTCTCCGAGGTAACCTCTCCTGATCAGGCCGAGGCGCGAAGCGCCTTGGGCCCGGGCAAGAGAGTGGGGGGCGGCACCGAGCCGTCCAGGGGAAACCGCACCGCGTATCGACTGGAGGTCAACACAAGCTGGCGTCCGAGACGCTTCACCGGGTTGAACACCAGGGGACCCTGGAGGTTGACCGTGAGGCCGCCTCCATCGCCGCGGTTGAGAATCACAAAGATCAGCGCGGACCGCTCGTCGTCCAGTTCCAGGGCCGTGCGGTCTCCCGGGCGAAGCTCGACCCGGTAATCGCTCACGGCCAGAGGCGGAGGCACGATCCCGAAGGCGACTTCGGGATCGGTCGCGCTTTGCAGCCACGACAGGCCCGAGACCTCCGGATCACGCA
>JBGTHI010000653.1:0-4560 GCA_041746295.1 Myxococcaceae bacterium | reverse complement strand
GGCGGCGGTGGACGGCCCCAGGGGCGAGGCCACGCTTCGGGGGGAAACCGTTATGCCCGTCCGGGTGGCTCGTCGAACGCCTCGTCGCCTGCCGCGGGTGCCGCTCCCCGGCGCACGATGCCGAAGTGGGGCTGAGCAACTTCTGCGTGCAGGTGGCCGATAAGCCTATTCGGTCATGTCCCCAGCAGCGAGTGTCACGCGGTCACCGGAAGTCATTATCGTCGGTGCCGGTATGGCCGGCCTCTCCGCTGCGAAGACACTGACGGAAGCGGGAGTCTCAACCCGAATTCTGGAAGCGCGCGATCGCATCGGTGGACGGGCGGTCACCGATCACGATCTCTTCGATCAGCCGGTCGACCTGGGCGCGTCCTGGCTTCACGGGGCCGATCGCAACCCGCTCGTACCGATTGCCCGCGAGATGGGCTTCACCCTGCTGGAGGATGCGGACGGCGGGATTCTGGTAGATGGCCGCCGGGCCAGCGCCGAAGAGGTGGCGGCAGCCGACAGGACCGAGGAGGAATTTCTCGAGGCTATGAAGGCAGCTGCGGCGGCCGGAGATGATCCGGCTGCAGGCGCGCTGCTGCGCTGGGACGCGCCCTTTGCCCGCGTCGCCGCCAACAGCTTTGGACCGATGCAGGCGGCCAAAGAGATTGACCAATCTTCGGCCGTCGATGTCTCCGGCTTTTACTCCGGCGGCGACCTCACCGTGAAAGAGGGACTGGGTCGAATGGTCGTCGAGTACGGTCGCGACCTACCCGTCGAGGTCGATACCGCGGTGCAGAGCGTGAGTTGGGACGACGTCGGTGTCACCGTAGAGACGGCTCAGGGCGACCGGCTCGGCGCCGACCGACTGCTGATCACGGTGCCGCCCAGCCTTCTTGGCGAGAGCGGGATCCGTTTCGATCCCCCCCTTCCGGACTGGAAGAGAGAGGCGATCGACCGACTCCCGATGGGGTTGATGAACAAGGTGATCCTGAGGTTTTCGCGCGACGTCTTCCCGGACGTGCCGGACAACGCGTGGGTGAAGTCGGACGAGATCGCTTTCTTCCTAAAGCCCGGAGGCGCGAACCTCGCGATCGGCTTCATTGGCGCCGATAGGGCCCGAGAGCTCGAGGAGGCCGGAGCGGAAAGAGCCGTCGGCGAGGTGCTGAGCCGCCTTCGCTCCGGCTGGGGCGACGCGATCGATCATCATCTGCTCCGAGCTCATGTCACTGAGTACGGAAAGGACCCCTGGAGCCGGGGCGCCTACCCGACTGCGCTTCCAGGCTCGGCCCATCTCAATGAAGCGCTGGCAAGGCCGGTCGAGGATCGTCTCTTCTTCGCGGGGGATGGCACGGCGAGCCGCGAGAGGGCCGGGAGTCTGGGCGGCGCCTATGAGTCCGGGCTTCGCGCGGCCGAGGAGATCCTTCGAGCGCGAGGCGCGGTGGACTTGGAGCTCTGGCAGCAAGCTGCTTGAAGCCTAGAGGCCGACCGGTGGCTCCGCCTCCAAAGGACAGGTCGGCACCACCTCCAGCGCCTCCAACCGCTCCAGCGCTTCCTTCGCGGTCGGATCGCGTTCGACATCGATTCCCCACTGCTGCCAGCTCTGCCGCAGGCTGTCGGCGAGCAGAGAGGCCATCATCGGGTGGCCGGCTGCGGCTTCCGGTGTACGCACTGCCAGGGTCATCGAGTTGTCCGGAACGTTTCCGGGGTCGAGCGCCGGCTGGACGTAGGGAAAGTCCAGCATCTCGAAGCGGGCCTCGCCCAGGATCCGCGTCGCGGACGGGTCTCCGGTACCGGGGTAGGGCGTCTCGATCAAGACCGCGGAGACGCCGCGATCCATCAGCGACTGCACCGCCGCATCCAAGAGCTCTTTCGCATAGCGGCCATCCGCAACCGCTAGATAGTCGATCATCCCCATTGGCGGTTGGATTTCCAGAATTCGGCCATGGAGCGCGCCGAGCATCTCGCCTCCGCGCGCGTAGACCTGGAAGACCGTGGACGGGTTCTCCTCCTCGAGGTCGATCAGCGCCTGCTGCATCGCCGCCTGGCTCAGCTGCGAAGACGGATAGAGCGACTCGATCAGCGAGCGGGCAAGGCTGAAGTAGGAGAGCGCCAGCTGCCGGTCTTCCGGCGCCTGGCTCTTAAGCAGCGCTGCAAGATCGATCGGCTGGGGGATGGCGCCTTGGCGGGGTCGAAGGCCTGCGCCGAGCGGGAGTTGCGCCGGTGAAAACTGATCGGGATCCAGATCCGAAACGAAGCTGAAAGGCTCTTCGGCGGGGGGCGTGGGTCGAGTGGGGTACGGGACCTGGGGCGATGCAGCAGTGTAGCCATGGATGAAAGGGAGCGCCCGGGACTGTCGCGGAGCTCCGCCTGCCATTGCGTCCACCATCGTTACCTCTCTCCTCTTCCAGTGGTCAGACCCTACACTTCGAGCTTCGGATTTTCCTTTCGCCGCTTATAGAGCAGGAGGGTGCGGCCCAGCGTCTGCGCCACCCTAGGGCACGCAGCTTCCCCTACTTACCTCCCAAACGACGAAGCTCTCGCTGGGCGTCCACATGGTCCGGCTTGATCTCCACGGCTCGCCTAAAGTGCTTCAGCTCGGCGGCGGTGTCTGCGGTGAGCTTGGCGATCTGCCCCATAAAATAGTGGGCCGGCGCGCACCGCTCGTTCCGACGGAGCGACTCCTGGATGTCCGCCTTGGCCTGCCCCAGCGCGGCCTTCCGATCGCTCGACGACAGTAGGAAGGCATGCCCCCGCCAGGCGTAGAACTCCCCCTCGTTCGGGTTGAGCTTGATCGCCGCGTCCAAGAGCGCGACCGCATCCTTGAAGCGGCGGAGCTTCACCAGCACGCAGGCCTTCTGGAAGTTCTCCTCGGCCTGGAAAATCTGAGAAATGTCGACCTTCTCGCCGTGGGTACCGGCCAGCAGCTCCTCGGCGTAGTCCGCCCGCGACCGCTCGTCGGCCAACGTCCGGTAGGCCTCCCCCACCACGCCGAACAGCTGCGATTTGAGCTGGGCCAGGGTTTCTGGGGACCCCGCCGGTACTGTGTCGGGATGAAAGCTCTTGGCCAGCTTGAAGTAGGCCGCCTTCACCGCCGCGCTGTCCGCTTTGGCGGTGACACCTAGCCGCTCGAAGTAGTTCTGGCCCTCGAAGCTCTTCGCCCGCTGCCTCAGCTCCGCGATCTGCGTCTCGAAGTCCTGGGGCGGCGCGGTGCTGCCGCTCGTACTGGCCGGGGTGGAAGAGGCCGTCCTGGTCGGAGCCGCAACCGGAGTCGAGGAGGTGGCCCGACCAGGGACCGCTGGGCCGGCTGTCGGAGCCGACCCGGCCGCTGCGCTAGGAGGTGCGGGTGGCTCCACCGGACCGCCACCGTAGCTTAGGGCCCCGAGCTCAGCGAGAACGAAGGCGAGACGGAAGAGGGAATCCACCTCTTGTGGGAGCTCCTGCGCAAGCCAGCGGAGCGATCGTTTCCCGTCGACCTGGGCCAGGACCCGCGTCTCCTTGGGCGACAGGCGCAGCTCGCTCAGTGGGAGCTTCCCCTCCGACTTCGAGAGCGGGAGGTCCTGCTTCGGCTGAAGCCGGCGCTTCAGCTCGGCGAGCGGGATCTTCCTCACCGCCTCCATCAACATCGCCCACCGGCTGCCCAATGGAAGCGCCCGGTGCGCAGGAAGCTCCACCGGCTCGAATCGGAAACGGCCACGTTCAGCGCAGAGCCCCTTCTGCAACAGGAGGGCGGCACGCTGGGCCAGGGCTCCAAACGCGGTGTTGGGGTTCAGCAAACCCAAGCCCAGCAGCGCGCCTAGGAGCTCGCCGCCGAAGCGTCCCTTCTCCGCGTTGGCCCGTTGGAGGAGCTCGGAGGTCACCAGCCCTTGGGACGACAGAAAGCGGCCCACGTCGTCCTCGGGGTGGGAGGAGCCCACGAACTCTAGATTTCCTCTTCGGAAGTGAAGCTCGATCGCGCGGTCGCTCAGCTCCAACGAGAGCAGGCCGCTCAGCCCACTCAAGGCAGCCTGGGTATAGAGCGCCAGGGGTGGGCTCTGCGCGAGGTCCCCAGAGGGAGGGAGCGGCGTCGAGGGCGTGATCATAGTCTAGAGAACGACGTTTTCCCGGTACTCGCCAAAGATGTCTCGCAGGCCATCGGAGATCTCCCCCAGGGTCGCGCGCGCTTTCACCGCTTCCAGGATCACCGGAATCAGGTTTTCGTCCGAACGTTGGGCCGATTTCTTGAGCGTGGAGAGCGTCCGCTGCACGGTTTGATTGTCCCGTCGGCTACGAAGAGTTTTCAAGCGCTCCTTCTGTCGACCCTCCACCTCCGGGTCCACCTGCAACAGATCGCGGGGGGCCGGCTCGTTCTCCACCCGGAAGGCATTCACTCCCACCACCACCGAGCTTCCGTCCTCCAAGGCGCGCTGCGCGGCATAGGCGGCGTCCTGAATCTCCTGCTGTGGGTAGCCCTGCCGAATCGCCTCGACCATCCCGCCCAGCCCGTCGATCCTCGCGATGTAGGCCTCGGCTTGTGCTTCCAGGTCGTCGGTCAGCCGCTCCACGGCGTAGGCGCCGCCCAAGGGGTCGATGGTGTCC
>JBGTHI010000652.1:0-2279 GCA_041746295.1 Myxococcaceae bacterium | reverse complement strand
CGGATGGGCGGGCATCGGCCTGCGCGAGCTCTTGGGGCATCACGAGCTCCTGTACTTCCTGGTCTGGCGCGATCTGAAGGTCCGCTACAAGCAGACGGCCATCGGAGTCGCGTGGGCCGTGCTTCAGCCGCTCCTGCTCATGGGCATCCTCACGCTCTTTCTGGGACGGATGGCCGGACTTCGTCCAGATGCGCTGCCGTATCACATCTTCGTTCTCTCCGGCCTCGTGCCATGGGCGCTCTTCTCCCAGAGCCTGGCGGCGGCGGGCAACAGCCTCGTCGACAGTGCGGCCCTCTTGACGAAGGTCTACTTCCCGCGGCTGCTCTTCCCGATCTCGGCGGCGGGCTCGCATGCCGTGGACTTCGCGATCGGCTTTGTCCTCCTCGCCATCATCGCCACCCTGTCGGGGTTTTCGCCGCAATTGACGTGGCTCGCTCTCCTCCCACTCGCCGCACTCGCCCTCGCCGCCGCGCTCGCGGTGGGGCTCTGGCTCGCCGCTCTTAACGTCCGCTATCGCGACTTCCGATATGCCATACCGTTTCTCATCCAGGTCTGGTTCTTCGCGACGCCGATCGCCTACGGCGGCGAAGCGATTCCGGATGGAGTCCGACCTTTGCTCGCCCTCAATCCGATGACCGGCGTGGTCGATGGCTTTCGCTGGGCGATCACCGGCGGCATCACGGATCGGCCGGACATGACCGTCCTCATCTCCGCCGTTGCGACCGTCGTCATCCTGTTTGGCGGCCTGGCGTGCTTCCGCCGCGTCGAGCGCACGTTTGCGGACGTCATCTGAGGCTCATGAGCGACATCGCAGTTTCCGTTCGCGGCCTCAGCAAGAGATATCGGATCGCCCACGATCGGGAGCCGTACGCGCGACTGACTGAGACCCTCTGGAACACGGTCCGTCATCCATTCCGGCGCGGAGCCGAGACGGAAGAGTTCTGGGCGCTTAGAGACGTCAGCTTCGATGTGACCCGCGGCGACGTCGTCGGGATCATCGGCCGCAATGGGGCGGGCAAGTCAACGTTGCTCAAAATCCTCTCGCGGATAACGGAACCGACCCAGGGGGAGGCGATCCTGCGTGGTCGGGTCTCGTCGTTACTGGAGGTGGGGACGGGCTTTCATCCAGAGCTCACAGGGCGTGAGAACATCTACCTGTCCGGGTCAATCCTCGGCATGAGCCGTTCTGACATCCGACGCCGATTCGAGGAGATCGTAGCTTTTGCCGAGGTAGAGCGGTTCCTCGACACGCCCGTGAAGCGCTACTCGAGCGGCATGCAGGTCCGGCTCGGTTTTGCCGTTGCCGCTCACCTTGAGCCGGACATTCTCGTAGTGGACGAGGTCCTCGCAGTAGGCGACGCCGCCTTTCAGAAGAAGTGTCTTGCCAAGATGGAGGACGTGGCCCACGGCGGACGCACGGTCCTCTTCGTCAGCCACAACATGGCTGCAGTGGAGACTCTATGTAACAGCGGAATCGTCCTGGACTCAGGCGTGGCCGGTCCCGTGACTGACGCAAAGGAAGCAGTGACGCGGTATCTCGCCTCTGCGTCACAGGCTCCCACACTGAGTATCCTCGATCGGTCGGATCGCAAAGGCGATGGGCGGCTGCGTATCTTGCGCGTCGATGCGCAGATGCGGACTGGCGAACCTTCGAGCCTGCGATTCGAATACGTTGCCGACCAGCCGCTCCCTCACGTATCCATCCTCGTTGGCATTTACACAATGCGGGGAGAAGGTACGTTATGGCTTTCGACCGACGTCACCGGGTCGAACTTCGAGGAGATTCCAGCCCGCGGGATTTTGGTTTGCTCCTTCGATCGAGGCTGTCTCATGCCGGGTCGCTACACGGTTAACGTTCATTGCTCCGTGGGCGGTACAGTCGCTGACTACATCGCCGATGCAGCAGTCGTCGACGTGCAAGAAGGAGACTTCTTCGCTACTGGCAAGCTACCACCGCCTGGGCACGGTTCGGTCCTTGTTCAGCATAAGTGGAGCGTCGAGTCCGCATCATGAAGCTCCCCCTTCGCGACGTCATTTTGAGCGGCCCGCCGTCGCTGGACAGGCGTGCCCTGACCTTCGAATCAAATGGGCGCATCTACCGCGGATTTCGCGGGGAGGCAGCATCCACCTTCAGCAGGCTTCTGGCTGAGGAGTGGCTTGAGGATCTCTTCACGGCGGGCCTAGTCCGCTTCTGTCGGGCTGATCTGGAGCTTGAAGGCTACGACCTTGTAGTGCAAGTCCAACGTGTTTCCGTCGTGAGCTATCCACCCGAGTGGCCT
>JBGTHI010000651.1:0-3555 GCA_041746295.1 Myxococcaceae bacterium | reverse complement strand
GTGCTTCCGCAGGACAGGCGGGCGGCCTTCGGTGCCGAGCGGCAGGCCTGCCGCGGATTGGCTTCATCGGCGGGCTGCACCGCCGCGGCCAACATCCTTCAGTCGGGGCGAGAGCTGCCTTCTCCGGGTGGCGAGCTGTTCGCGCTGGCGAAGGCCGAGGCGCGCTTTCCGGTGCTGGGCTCGTTCGACATGGGGGTGTTCTTCGAGGCCGGGAACCTCTGGTTGTCGCGCACCGACGCGGATCTGCTGACGCTGCGGACGGTGGCGGGGGCGGGGATCCGGTACCTGACGCCGGTGGGGCCTTTGGTGTTCGACCTGGGCTTCAACCTGCATCCGGACGCGCTGCTCAACGAGCAGCCGTTCTACGTGCACTTCAGCATCGGGCTCTTCTAGGCAGAGATCAGAACTGACCCGGGACGTAGTCCCGAGCGATCTTGGCCAACCAACGCTCCACCCTGCCCCTCTGCCTGGTGCATCCTTCCGTCAGGAACTCCGATCTCAGGCGGTCGCTAATCTGTTGAGCGGTAGTGTTGACGCCAACCGCCGGATGATCATGGATGATCGTGCGGTAGCCGGCCGAGTCGACTAGCATCCCGATGCGAGGCTTGTCTCTTCGTGCGAGGACGGCCTCCGCCCCCATTTCGGTAAGATTTCCGACAGCGAAACCCGCCACCGCGCCGCCTGCCGCACCTAGGCTAACCCTCGCCAGATTGGGCCGACCCGCTTCATCCCGAGGCGCTTTGCGGTAAGCGATCACGCCTCCCGCTAGCGCGCCAGCGCCGGCCAGGGTCAGGTTAAGGGGGGTGAATAACGCCATATCTTAAATTCCTCGTTGATCTTTATTCTCGGAAGCGCCGAGCCCAGTTGCTGGCTCGCCTGATGATCAGCGCCCTGGCGATCATCTCCCCCAGTACAATCCAATCTTTGGTTTGCCACCTGGCGGCTTGAGGCCGATCGCTCCGGGTCGCCAGACGCGCTCTCAGATGGAGCCCCGCGACACGCGAGGTCGTAGAGTCTCGCTTTCCGGCACTCCACGACCTCGCGAGTCACGGAGTCTCGCTTTCGGGTTTCACCGCTGCTGATCGAGATTCACGAACTCCCGTTAGCTCTGCCCGAGATGCAGCGGTGTGCACGGCCTTCCCAGCCCAGGCACTCGTCACCCAAGGCTCCGCAATCTCGGCCATATTTAAAATCGTTAGCCGCCAACAGGCACCAAACTAGCTCGTCTGAGGAGCGCGAGTTTGACCGGAGCGACCCAGCTCTGGTTAGGAAGCCAAATCCTTCGAGGTCGTGTTCATGAGCGTGCAGGGTTCCGGTCACACGAGAGAGACGGCACTGACCAAACGTCGTATCGTCGATGTCCGGCGAGCGGATTCGGCTCGCGTTGCGCCGGCTTTGCCGGAACCTGCCTTGGGAACAGCTCACTCGCCCAGACCCTACGCCCCGCGCGTCTCAGCCGCCCTTCGCGTTGCGACCAGCGGCGGCATCGACAGCGCCGAAAGCCCCTCGCCCGAAGACCCTCATTCGCCGGGGGCTTACGTGAGATTGCTCCGCGATGGCGTCATCGTGGGAGGACGAACCTTCTTTAAAAGTTCGGATGCCCCTGACCTGCATGGGCTCAGCTGGGATGCTTTACTCTATCGCCTGTTTCGGTTGGCGACGCCAGACGGCAGCAACGTCGCTGTCTTTACGCAGGGCGATCCGTCCCAAACCCTGTCCGTGGATGGGCGATGCGTCACTCGCGCTGACGCGGAGGCTGTCTTGTGCGCGGCCGGGCTTGACGAGGATCTAGCCTCGTGGGTGCTCTCCCAGGCCGAAACGCTCCTCCTCCACGCGGGTTGGGATGAGGTGATGACCACCGTGGATGAGCGTGCCGCCATGGACGTGAGCGCGCTGATCGAGAAGATCAGACGGCGGTCCGTTTTCAAGGCATCGGAGTACGTGGATGCGCTCCTGGCCAAGGTGCTTGCGCCCGGCGCCTCGCCAGAGGAGGTCCGCCGCTTTGGGAGGTTTCTGATTGAGCTGGGAGATGAGGGCTTCGAGGTCATTTTGCCTCTTGCCGAAGCTGTGTGCATGCTCTCCTACGGAACGGAGCACGGCGTGGGCCACTCCGAAAGTCGAATGGAGCACCTGGACCCGCTCGTCACCACCCTCATTGAGATCAGCAATCATCCTCCCCGCGAGCTCTGGTATCAGCACCACCTATTCGACATTCTGTCCGCAATCGGAAGCCCGGAAGCGCTGCGCTTTCTAGAGGACCATTTGCACCACGCAACCGTCGGGAGAAGTCCGCACTTGTTTCAGCCGTTCGTCCACGGCTCGGTGAGAAGCATGAACCCCGAGGACCTCTTTCCGCACCTGACGCGGCTGGTACGAGAGGCGAAGGCGGAAGCGCGCTCTTCCGTCGAATCGCGGGTGACGCGAGACAACATCTCCACGCTGTTGAAGGCGCTGGTCTACTTGATCGACCGACGCTTCGAGGCACCACCGGAGCAACTTCTCGGAATCTTGAAAGACCTGGTCTACGGCAGTCCGGACTCGCGAGGCTGGTTGGATCTCGACGGGCTCGGCTTGGCCGATCATCTGCTCTTTGCTCGCTTGTTGGATCAGACCGGGGAAGCTGCTGATCTGAAGGCGTTTCTTTACAACCGCGCTCTTCCCCTCGCTCTCGCTGTCGCTCCATCAGGCGTCGCGACTGGCGAACAAAGACGCACGTCAAACCGTGCGCCTCCAGGCGGGATGTCGACTCACGGCGAGATGCCGCGGCTTCGCATACCGGGGGCGGCCAGCGTGCAGGAACTCACCCAGTTCCTCTCTTTCGTTGGGACCGATTTCTTTAGTTCAACACAGCTCGAGCAGATTCTAAGCACGCTTGCTGACCGGATCTCCCGGCTCGAATGGAAAGCGGCCATGGAACCCAATCCTCACCCAGATCGGGCGATCGCCCTGGCCGCTCGGAGGGAGTTGGGGAGATGGGACTCGGTCGACCAAGAGGAACTTCAGTGGATCTAGTGGACCGACCCTGAGTTGGTGTCGGGAAAGTTCCTCCGTTGAAGGTAGGGGCCCAAGGCGGGAGCCGATGCCCTTCTCAGGTCTCCTCACTGAAGAGAATCGAACCCTCAAACCGCCTGCTGCGGCCGCAGCAGCCTCACCCCCACCAACAGCGCCGCACCGCCCAGGAACAGCGGCACCGCGTTCAACAACACCGCCGCGCTGAACGAAGCCCGCTGCGCCACCCAACCGATCAACGGCGGCGAGACCGCATCACCCAGTAGATGAAGCAGCAGAATGCTCAGCCCCATCGCGAAGCCCCGCATGGACGGCGCGACCGCCTCCATCAGCGCCGCGTTGATGGGGCCGGTACTGGTGAACACCAGGAACAGCGATAGGAAGATCGAGCCAAAGATCAGCGCGGGCGATCGAAAGAGCGCCGAGCCCACCATCGGCGCCGCGGCGATCAGGAATGCCGCCCCCGATAGCAAAAGCCCTCCGTCGGAGAAACGACGGTTCCACCGCGCCCCCAGCCATCCTCCCAGCAGCGTCCCCGCGATCCCG
>JBGTHI010000650.1:0-14038 GCA_041746295.1 Myxococcaceae bacterium | reverse complement strand
CCGGGAGCTGGCGTCGCAGGAGTCGACGGCGCTGCCCTCCTCGCACTACCGCGCGCGGGTGGATGCGGCGCGCGACCGGCAGCGCCTCCGCTTCGCGCGGACGCCTCACATCCGCTGCAACGCTCAGATGCCACCCCGGCTGCTGCGCCGGCACGCCCGGATGCAGCCCCAGTCGAAGCTTCATCTTCAGAAGGCGGTGGAGCTCCACGGCCTCTCAGCCCGCGCCCATGACCGGATCCTGAAGGTCGCCCGCACGCGCGCGGATCTGGAAGGACACGAGCTGATTGAACCGCAGGACATGCTGCTGGCCATCGAGTGCCGGATGCTCGACCGGAAGGGATGGATGAGCGCGGGACATGCCTCATTGCATTGACTTTTCACCGTTTGATCAGTGACGCTGCCACCGGCTAAGAGACTCTTGGATGCCCGCTGGGAAGTGTGCCGCAGCACCGTCCTCCGCTTCTCATACCGGCAGAAGTTCCAGGACAAGGACGCACGGAAGGATTTCATCGAGAGAAGGTCCTGAGACGGAAGCGATGCCCGCCGCATCCCTGTCAACTCCGTGCCAGATCCTCAGTGAATCCGCGCTTCGGTGCCGGGCGAGTTACCGACCGGTGGCAGCGCGACCTCGGTTGGCGGCAACGACACCATCTTCTTCGGCTCGGACGAGACCACCGGCGAGTTCCCGGTGATGAGGCGGGCACCTCGGCCGAAGGTGACGTGAGACCAGGCCCAGTTGAGGAGCACCACCACCCGGTTCGCGAGGAACCACCAATGGAAATCACCAAGCAGGTGCCGCGTGCCTGGCCTCAGCCCACAAGCTTTCGCTGCCGGCGAGCGGGCACAAATCTAAAGTCCACCACCATGCCCAGAGCGGCGGCGATCTTCTGAAGAAGGTCCAGCCGGGGCATGACCTGACCGCTTTCCAAGCGGGCAATGGCTGGCTGCTTCGTACCGGCGCGGACCGCCAATTGTTTCTGTGAAAGCTTGCGGCGCTCACGAAGGGCCTTCACCCTACGAGCTACCTGAAGCCTGCCATATTCTTCATCGTAGAGCCGTGCAAACTCCGGATCGCGAGCCTTCAGCTTCCGGATGGTGTCCATCACATTGCCGCCGACGTGCGGATTTCGCTTCTTAGCCATCGATGACCTCCTTCATCCGTGTCCTGGCTACAGCGAGCTCGCGCCGGGGGGCTTTCTGCCCCTGCTTTTTGTAGACGTGCAGCAGCACCATCTCTGGCCCCCGAAGCACAACATAGAAAATCCGATGCCGTGTGATCTTTAGCTCCCATAGCTTGCCGTCAATGCGGCGCATGGTGACGCTCGCGCCAGTGATGCCTTTGGTGGCCAGATCCCCCAATGCGGCAGCCACCGGCAACTGCTCACTGGCTTCGAGCTCCATGATGTACTCCTCGACCGGCCGGATACCTGACCGAGTCTCGTAGTAGTGAATCAGCACACCCATCATATAACGAATCCGTTATGGGCGATCAAGCCGGTAGAGGGAGCCCGCCGCGAGCGTCCCTGCTTCTCGAGGTACGCCTCTAGCGCGCTCGCACATTGCGTAGCCCGTGGCGCGGCAAACCCGGAACCGTTCAGCGAGACCTCCCGGACGGTGAACACCACCCCAATCGGCTTTTTGGTGCGGAGTGCACCGAGAGCAGACAGTTCGCTCCCCCGCTTACCGCACGGAGGTGACCACCCGGCCGGGAAGACTCTGGGAAGAGTCCGGGGAAACGATCGCAACCGCCTGCAAAGGACTGGACTCGGCCTCCCTTCCCCCCTCCTCGAGAGAAACCGAGCGGTTGTGAACCGCTGGAACGCCCTGGACGCCTCCACCCCTCGGCTCGGACGAGACCACCGGCAGGTTCCCGGTGATGAGGCGGGCGCCGCGACCGAAGGTGACGTAGGACCAGGCCCAGTTAAAGAGCACCGCCACCCGATTCCGGAAACCGATCAGATAGACAATATGTATCGCCAGCCAGGCGAGCCAGGCCAGGTGGCCCCACATCCAGATCCGATTGAAGACCAACCCTACCGCCGAGCCGCGGCCGATCACCGCGAAGGTGCCCCGGTCGAAGTAGCGGAACGGCTTCATCCGCTGGCCCTTCACCGCCCGCTTGATGTTCTTGCCCACATGTTTCCCGCCCTGCATCGCGGCGGGGGCCACGCCCGGGACCGGCTTGCCGTCCTGCTCCACCGAAGCCAGATCGCCCACTACGAAGACGTTGTCGAAGCCGGGAATGGAGAGGTTGGGCGTAACCTTCACCCTTCCCGCGCGATCCAGCGGGACATTGAGCGAGCGAGCCAGCGGCGAAGCGGCCACCCCGGCGGCCCAGACCATCGTCTTGGAGGCGATCCGCTCCTGGCCGATCGAGGCTCCGTTCTCGTCCACCTCGGTGACGCGGGTGTTGGTCCGGACCTCAACGCCCAGCTTAGTGAGCGACCTACGCGCCTTCTCCGCCAGCTTCTTGGGATAGGCACCCAGCAGCTGAGGCAAGCCTTCCAGCAGAATGATCCGGGCCTCGGTCGAGTCGATCTTCCGGAAATCGTCGGCTACCGAATGGGCGATCTCCGCCAATGCGCCCGCCAGCTCCACGCCGGTAGGGCCGCCGCCGACGATCACGAAGGTCAGCCACGCGCGGACCTTTTCGGGATCGGTCTCGCGCTCTGCGGCCTCGTAGGCGCTGAGCACGCGCCGCCGGATCTCCAGCGCATCCTCCACGCTCTTCAGCCCTACCGCGTATTTCGCCCAGTCGTCCCGACCGAAATAGGAGTGGGTCGCGCCGGTGGCCACCAGCAGGTAGTCGTAGGAGATCTCGGTCCCGTCCTTGAGCCGCACCGCCTTGCGCTCCGGCTGGACCGACTCCACCTCGGCCATCACCACTTCGGTGTTCCGGTTCTTGCGGAGGATGGCGCGGATGGGTGCGGCGATGTCGCTGGGATTCAGTGCCGCCGTCGCGACCTGGTAGAGCAGCGGCTGGAAGAGGTGGTGATTCCGGCGGTCGATCAAAGTGACCCTCACCCGGGCGGATTCGAGTACGCGCGCAGCATAGAGACCGCCGAAACCGCCTCCGATGATCACCACGTGCGGCACCGCCAGCGGCTGGGCTCGAACAGAAACAGATGAGTTCATAGGCCTTTACATGCTTAAAGAGTCGGCCAAAGGGAAGTGGAGGGGCGATAGGCGACTGATGGCGGGAATTACTTTTCGACTCTTTGGGCTTCTCCGCTCGGGACTCATCGTTTTCTGGACGGTATTTGGGATCTCCAGCTCGCTGCTCGCGGCTCTGGTGATGCTCGACCGGCGCCTTCCTCTACGCATCGGTCGGCGGATCTGGGCTCCGGGGGTGCTCTGGATAGCAGGGGTGAAGGTGGACCTCGCTCCCCTCCCACCGGCCGACTGGAGCCGCCCCCACGTCTTCGTGATGAATCATCAATCGATGCTCGACATCCCCATAGCCTTCGCGGTGCTGCCGGTAGAGCTGCGTTTCATCGCCAAGCACTCCCTGGCTTGGGTGCCCTTTCTGGGCTGGTACATGTCGCTCACCGGGATGATCTTCGTGAACCGCTCCAAGCCATCCCTGGCCTACGAGAGCCTGGCGCGGGCGGCGAAACGGATTCACGACGGGGTGAGCGTGCTGATCTATCCCGAGGGCACCCGACCGACCGACGGACGGCTCCTGCCCTTCAAACGCGGCGCGTTCGGACTGGCGATCGACGCAGGCGTCCCGATCGTCCCGGTGGCGGTCAATCCCTCCTGGAAGCTGCTTCCCTCGGGCCAAACGATCATTCGTCCGGGCACCGTCCAGGTGCGGGTCGGCTCCCTTATCTCCACCCAGGGAAAGGTGCCTGGCGACCGCGACGCGTTTGCCGTTGAAGTCCACGACACTATCTCGGCGATGCTCCACGAAATGGGATCTCCCTCCGCCTAGCGCGTCCCGCTACGCGGACAGGCGGCCTTCTCCCTCTTCATCCCTACTCTCACGCTCCACGCCCCCGGCGTCGGCATACCCGTTGCTGATGGCGCGGTGTCCGGCGATCGCGCCGGCGTTCCCCTCTCAAAAGGATGAAGGTGCAGAAGGATGAGCAAGCTCACGGAGAAGTTGAAGGCGGTAGCGGCAGCCGTCGCGGCGATCGAGAAGCAGTTCGGCCGGGGCGCGGTAATGCCGCTCGGAGGTGATGTGGTGGAGGTGAAGATCCCGGCCATTCCCTCCGGCTCAGTGGGGCTCGATCGCGCGCTGGGCGTAGGCGGCTACCCGCGCGGTCGGGTGGTCGAGGTCTTCGGGAACGAATCGTCCGGCAAGACCACGCTGACCCTTCATGCGATCGCTCAGGTGCAGGCGCAGGGCGGAGTCGCCGCCTTCATCGACGCCGAGCATGCCCTGGACCTGACCTACGCTCGCAAGCTGGGTGTCCGCACCGAGGAGCTTCTGGTCTCCCAGCCGGACACCGGAGAGCAGGCCCTGGAGATCACCGAGCAGTTGGTACGGTCCGGAGCCATCGACCTCATCGTGATCGATTCCGTCGCGGCATTGGTTCCCAGGGCAGAAATCGAGGGCGAAATGGGAGACGCCCACATGGGCGTTCAGGCACGACTGATGAGCCAGGCGCTTCGGAAGCTCACCGGCGCGGTCAGCCGCTCCGGCACCTGCATTATCTTCATCAATCAGATCCGGATGAAGATCGGCGTGGTCTTTGGCAATCCGGAGACCACCACCGGGGGCAACGCACTCAAGTTCTACTCTTCGGTGCGCTTGGAGATCCGGCGGACCGGGAACATCAAGGACGGCGAGGCGGTCATCGGAACCCGGACCCGGGTGAAGGTGGTGAAGAACAAGGTGGCCCCGCCCTTTCGCGAGGCGGAGTTCGACATCCTTTATGGCTCGGGCGTGAGTCGCGCCGGTGAGGTGCTGGACCTGGCGGTGAGCTACGGCTGGATCGGCAAGAGCGGCAGCCACTACACCTTGGGCGAGGAGCGGCTGGGTCAGGGCCGCGAACGGGCCATCGACTGGCTCAAGGAGCGTCCCGAGCTGCTGGAGGAGCTGGCAACCCGCGCCCTCTCCCTCAAGCCCGGAGAGCAGCCGCAGGCCTCGCAGACCCCACAGGTTCCGCAAGCTTCGCAGGTTCAGGTCGCTCAGGCGGAGTCCCCCGCGAAGGAGGCAGCATGAGCCCATGGCCTCTGCTTCTGGCAATGGGGATCATCTCACTCCAGCTAATGGCCTGCGCCTCACCTCAACGCGTCTTGGCGCCTCTGCCCAGGGGGGAGGACTCGGACGAATCGTTTCCTGGATTGGCTCTGGCCCCCGCGGTTCCCCAGGCTCGCGGCAGCTTCTTCGAGGGGAACTATCGAATTCGAAAATCGAGCGCCTCCCGAAGGTTGACCCGCCCCTGGTCGACCCGCCGGAAGGCTCTCCAGACCGCTTCTCCGCGCTCAATTCTCGAGTGATTTCCGCGGCCCGGACGGGGTCCTGACGGCAGGGCCGGACTTCGGGCTAGATCTTCCGGGACCCTCCAACGAATGACCGCCTCCCGAATACCGTCGCAAGCACCGCCGGCCACCGTCTCACCCACGGCGGGCCGATCGGTGGGGGCCTTGGAACGGCCCGCCGGCGCGGGGTCGGCATTGGGCGGCAGCGTTCCCTCCGGCCCAGTCCGGGACCAGTTCTATCTTGTTCCGCGGGGGGGTGACGGGGCTTCGCTCGACCCCACGGCCCTCCAATCCCTGGCGGGAGGTCCGGAGCGGCCCCAGGTCAGCCCGCTCATGTCGCGCATCGCGGACGCGGTCTCTCCGGTCGCGCACGCCGGTACGGTTCCTCCCGGCCTTCTCCTCAGCTTGGACAACCGCGTCGATCCGACGCCACTCCTGGGCGGACCTGCTATCTACCGCGCGGTCCGAGAGTCGATCGCTTCGGCCCAAGAGGAGGTCCTCTTCCAGAACTACGACTGGGAGATTCCGTCAGAAGCGGTCAGCGAAGTTCTGGCAGGCCTGATCGACCTCCAGAGCCGCCGGGCCCAGGAGGGGGCGCAGGGTGAACCGGTGCGCGTTCGAATTGTCGTCGACGAATGCAACTCGATCTACGACCGCTTGCGGAGCTTCAATCTGAGGTCGCACCAACTTCTGCAGGACGCCATCGCAGAGCTGAAGCTGGATCCGAGCCTGGTCGATGTGAAGACCGCCTCACACCATCACTACGGCGTGGGTGCCCTCCACTCGAAGACCCTGGTGGTGGACAGCTCCCGGGTACTCCTCACCAGCGCCAATCCTCAGGCCTATGAGCGGCTGGAGGCCGGCTTTCAGGTCCAAGGGTCGATCGCCGACGGTTTGCGGGAGGACTTCCGGAATCTATGGATTCTGACCCCCGCTGGAAAGATGGAACCACTGGAGTCGATTCCCTATGCGCCTTCAGCGCCACCTCTTGCGAACACCGTTCCCGGGGTGCCGATTCTGTTAGCCAGCCGCAAGGCCGATGGATCGCTCCTTTCCAATGACGTGCAACACCCTCTGGGCCAGTCCTACCTCGCAGGGCTCCGCAACGCCGAAGAACAGATCCGGGTGTTGATGCCCAACCTCAACGACGACGACATCGTCGCGGAGCTCAAGGCGGCCCTGAAGCGCGGGGTCCGGCTGGAGCTGGTGCTGTGCCACACCTTCAACGATCTCTTCCAAAATCTCCCTCTCCAAGGTGGGAGCAACAAGCGCACGGTCTCCAAGCTGATCCAATTCGTCCGCGATGAAGGGCTCCCTCCCGAGCTTCTGGATGTGAGGTGGTTCCGGTCGGAGAACGGCGGTGACGTGAAGGACTGTTGGAGTCACGTGAAGTACGTCTCGATCGATGGTCAGCTGGCAATCATCGGGAGCAGCAACCTGGATACCCAGAGCATCAACCACTCCCGCGAGGTCAACGCGGTCTTCGATTCAAGGGCGGTGACCCGCGAGTGGGATGAGAAACTGTTTGAGCCGGTCTTCGATCGATCCCTGAGAGAAACAGTGGGAGGCCGCCGATGACGCTTATCCCAACTGGGGAGTGGGTCCCTCCTCGAGCGCCGACGGCCCGATCGCGGTGGCGAAACGCTGATTGCCCAAGCAAAGCACCACCACCTCTCCCTCCCGTTCCAGGCAGGCGCCCAACTGAACCTGCGCTGCCCGGGAGAACCGCGCCAGGGCCAGACCCGCCTTTGCGCGGCAGGTGAGCACTCCGGTGGCGTCGAGCGCCAGGGTCGAAGGATCCAGCGGCTCCTCGGTTCCATCGCTGAGCACCAACCGCGCCCCGCCTTGGCACGGTACCGCATCGATCACCCGGTAGGCGGCACCCTGTACTTCCACGAAGCACCAATCGTTGCCGACGACCAACTTGAACCGCCCATCCTCCGAAGGCTGCAGGCCGGCATCGAAGGCAGCGACGATCCGGGGATGCTCCACCCGCTCTTCGTCGTGCCACCAGCGACCGTCGGCATCGAGCCTGATGCCGCTGTCCTCCCGGGTATGCCTGCGTCTTGGGGGCACGTCGCTCGTCTCCAGTCCCGCATCCTGCATCCCGCGGTCCGCGCTCTCTCGTGTTTTAGCTTGGCCGGAGGTACTCGGTGTAGCCCCGGAAGACCAGCGCTCCCCAGAGATTGATCGCGATGCTCAGGGCCAGGAGCAGCCGCACCCAGAGACTGCGAAGGCTCCAGCCGGAGAGAGCCAGGAGCAGGACCCAATAGGGCGTGTAGTCCAAGCTGAACCGGAAGCCGAACTGCATGTAGCCGGTGTTCTGGTAGAAGAGCCCCGGCAAGGCGCAGATCGCGACGGTGATCCAGAGGGGCGTCTGGAGTCGCTTCCGGACCCGAGGCGCGAACAGTAGGAGCAACCACGGCAACGTGATCAGCAGGCTCAGGCCGTGCGGGTCGTATCCCAACCGCAAGGGGTCCAATGAGACCTTCGGCAGCTTGAGGAACGCCGCCTCCAGATTCCGCGCGAGGTAGCCCGGGTGGAACAGCCCAAACCGGTCGATGTCGGCATTGACGCGGTTGTTGTAGAGGAAGCGGTGGCCAAACTCGCCCGGCGATCCAAACCGGTAGAGGTTGTACCCGGCGGCGGCGACCGCCAGCGGGGCGGCACCCACCGCGAAGAGGCCGAGCCGCCGTATGACGGCCGCCACCGCTCCTCCTTGCTGCAGCGCCTGCACCAGAAAAAAGAGACCCGAGAAGAGGAGTGGAGCTCGCGTGAGCGTGGCCATTGAAAAGAAGAGGCCGGCAAGGAGCGGGCGACGCGCGCCGACCGCGTTGTAGAGGTAGAGCGCGGTGAGCCCAACGCCGAGCACCTCGGCTGTGAACCAGACCTCTCCGCGGATCGCGCAATAGAAGAAGAGCGTGCCGAAGCCCAACGTCAGCGCCAACGCGACATTCTCCGCCTCGGATCTGTCGCTCGCACCACACTCCGAGAGCAGCCGAAGAACGCGATAGAAGATCACCAACGCCAGGGCGGAGATCGCGACCGTGAAGGAGGTGTCGTTGAACTGGTAGCCGTGCAGCGCCACGAAGGGCAGCATCAGCAGCGCGGGAAAGGGCGGAAAGCTGACGTACCAGCGGTCGCTGGGAAGCGTGGGCCCCTCACACCGCAACTTCCGGCCGGCCAGCTCCCGGACACAGGCCCAATCCTCCAGATTCGGGAGGACGGCTGGATCGATGTCGGGACGGCCCTGAAGCCACGCCTCCGCCTGGTAGACGAAGTGCGGCGCAGCGCTCTGCCGGAGGAAGCGGCGCCCGCTGACCAGAGCGAAGAGAATGAAGGCCAGGGCGAAGATCAACAGCCCGGCCCTGTGAGAGACGATCCGGCCCCTGACGCTCACGTGGTCGCGCTGTTCAAGAGGTGGGTACGCAGCAGATCTAGCGCCTGGGCCGCGGCGAACCTCCGGACCCACTCCCGGTCGCCTCGCCGGTCGCCTTGGAAAACGTGCCGCTCCACCTTTTCGATTCCAGGTCCGGCGAGGCCGACGTAGACCGTGCCGACCGGCTCGGTCTCGGTCCCGCCCGCCGGTCCGGCAAAACCGGTGGTGGAGAGGCCGTAGGTCGCCCCCAGCATCTGCCGCGCGGCTCGAGCCATCTGGAGCGCGACGTCGGGCGCCACTGCCTGGGTCTCTTCGATCCGTTTGGGCTCTACCCCAAGCAGCTGGGTCTTGAGCGGCAAGTCGTAGGGAATGAGCCCGCCCAAGAAGACGTCGCCCGCGCCCTGCTCCGAGACGATCAGGTGGGCTACCCAGCCGCCGGTGAGGCTCTCCGCCACCGCCACCGTTTCGCGGCGCTCCCGCAGCGCGTTCACCAGAGAGCTGGCCAGGGAAGCGTCGCCGATTCCGAAGAGCCGCTCACCCAACAACTCCCGCGCTGCCTCTTCGGCGAGCCGGAGCGCCTTGTCCGCCTGCGCCTGGCTCTCGCCCTCGGCGAGCAGCTTGAGATGATTTTCAGGCGCGTGGGTCCGGTAGCCGAAGGTTACCTTGGGATGCAATCGGGCGAGAGGCGCCATCTTCGCGTCCAGATGCGACTCGGGAAGGCCCACCGTCTTGAGCAGCCGCGAGGCCCGGAAGATCCGATCCGGCTGCCTGGCGATCATCTCCGAGAGTCGCGGCAGCACGCTATGGTCCACCAGGTGCCGGTACTCGCGCGGAACGCCCGGCACGTAGAACAGGGTGCATCGCCCAACGCGCTGGATGAACATCGGCGCGGAGCCGACCTCGTTGGCCACCACCTCCGCACCTTCCGGCACCTGCGCCTGTCGCGCGTTGTTGGGGGTGAAGGCCATCCTTCGCTGCGCGAAGCGGGCCTGGATCTTCCTCAGCGTCTCCTCGTGGGTAACCAGCTTCACCCCCGCCGCCTCCGCCGCGCACTCGGCGGTGAGATCGTCGGCGGTGGGTCCCAACCCTCCCGATACCAGCACCGCATCGGCCCGACGGGCCGCCGACTCAAGGGCGCTGCGGATCGCCGCGCGGTCGTCCGGAACAATCTGGACGTGAGCGATCTGCTCCCCCAGGGCGAACAACTTGCCCATGAAATAGGGGCTGTTGGTGTCGGTGGTTAGGCCGGTCAGCAGCTCGTCGCCGGTGCAGATGACTTCGATCCTCACCGGTCGGCATCCTAGGCACCGCGGCAATCAAAGGCTAGGAAGGGCGAATGAGACGCGTTCTGTTCTTCCTGGTTCTGGCGCTCTTGCCCGGCTGCTTCTTGTCCCGCTCCCGCGGCTCGGGCAGCTCGGCGCGGTCATCTTCCAGCGGTGGCAGGGAGGGTGTGCAGGCCGGCTCGACCGCGGGTCGATCCGAGGCGCTGGAGCTCAAGGAGGGTCGCCTGTTCCTCCGCGTCCAGACCGACTCCGGCCAGTCGCTGGTCTTCCTGCTTTCCACCGCCGGCAAGACCTTCCTGCGAAGCGCGGCGGCACGACGGCTGCACCTGTCGGTCCGCCGGGAGAAGGTTGGGAACGCGCTCTTGGAGAGTGTTGCCTGGCCTACCCTCTCACCCGATGTCTCCTTTCCTTTGGAGCCGGCCCGGGGAACCCGGCTTCCGGTGCTGCCCGACTCTGCGGTGCCTCCCTTTTCGGGGATGGAGAAAGTGGACGGCGTGTTGGGTTGGAGCTGGTTCTCGGGGCGCGCTTTCACCTTCGGCTCCCGCCGCCAGCAGCTGATCCTGCGCGAGCCGGGCTGGATCTCGCCTGTCGAAGCGCATCGAGTCCCGCTGGGCCAGACCACTGGCACGGTGCCGGTGAGGATCGGCGACGAGACCCTCCAGTTCGCGATCGACACCGGCGCCACGATCCACCTGTCACGCTCCGCTGCGACCCAGCTCAGCGACGGCGGCTCCCTGGTGCGAGCGACCAGCTACGTGGGCCGGCGCCAGTTCGAAGCCTGGCGCGCCAAACATCCCGAGTGGCGGGTCATCGAAGATGCGGACGTGATCCGTCCAGGCGAGGAGCTGATCGAGGTGCCCCAGATTGAGCTGGCCGGCCACGCGGTGGGACCGGTCTTCTTCACCACCCGCCTGGACGACGTGCTCCCCCCCGATTTGAGCGGAACGCCGGTAGCCGGCACGCTGGGCGGATCGGCGCTGCGGTGGTTCGAGATAACCGTGGATTATCCCAGGCTGACGGCGGCCTTCGAGTTCACCGGGGAATAGGTCAAAAAACAACCGGCGAACCCGCTTCCCTGAGAATGGAGAGGTGAGCTGGTTAAGAAGAATAGGCACTCCCGCCGGGTCTCAGCGTTCCTCGTCCCGCCGCGCATTGGGGCGCGGTTCAGTGGGCTGGGAGCAAAACCGCCGAGCGAGCGTTGACCACAGCGCGAGCATCGTCGACGTGGGGACCCTGCGCTACTACCCACATGACGCGCTCGGGAAAAGGTACGGCCAGGTCGTGAGCGAGAGCGCCAAGGCCCAGGGCCTGGGGGGTGGGGAACGGCGGGCGCTGGTCTCGGCTTTCTCCCAACATCAGCTGGACGAGCTTCCGATCCTCGAAAGCCGTTCCGCCGCTCTCCCATTGCTCTCACGAAGCCTGGAGCTATGGGACGCCGTTCCGAACAAGGATCGCGACCTGCATGATCTGGTGATTCGAGTCAACGCCGCCGCGCTGCTCCTCGCCATGGCCGAGCGGGCGGAGATGGCTCCCGCCGGCGACCCCGCTTACCCGCACGGAACCTCGAGACCCACACTATCTGAAAACACGCTCCACGGAGCGCACAACATGGGAAATCTCGTTTCCGTTCTTCTGGGCACGCAAATCTATCCGCTGGAGGAGGTCAACCAGGCCAAAAGGGATGAGGCGATAGAATACCGAGAGCTGGCGATCCAGGTCGCCGACCAGGCCGGGCTCCATGACCCTCAAGAGGCGGGGCTGGCGACGTTGGTCGGCGTTTCGGTACGAAATGGCAACTCGGCCCTGGACAGGGCGCGTGACGAAGGGCTGCTTCCGGCCCGAACCCTGAGCATCGCGGAGTGCCGCAGCATGGTGGCGGTACTCTTGGAGGCAGTAAGCGCCCGACCGGAGAACGATCCCCTGATCTCGCACCTCCCCGGCGAGGGCCAGCTCGATGCCCGCATCCGGGAGATCGGCATGTTGACCCTCCTGGTCAACATGCAGGCCGGGCCGCTGCTCAAGGGGAATGTCTGACTTTCGAATAGGGCCAGCTCCTAGAGAAAGTCGTCCTCCTCGTCCTCCGCCGATGCGAGTGCCCTTCCGGCGGTCGGTGTCGTCTCCAACCGGCGGGCCACCAGGTGGCTCCTGAGCAACACACCTGACTCCACGAAGCCCACCAGGAGGTAGGCGGAGAAGTAGACCACCAGCACGTAGGCGGGATGAAGCTGGGTGGCGATCAGCACGCCGCCAGCGCAGACCGCCAAGAAGAGGGCCAGCGAAGTACTGGTGAGCCGCAGATCCTTGAAGGTGCGGTAGCGCAGCGTGGAGACCATTAACAACGCCAGCAGCGCCACGACGCTGGCGATCGGGACGGTGGCGCCGCGACCCAGCGCCGTTCCGCGCGCACCGTAGTGGGCGATCACCATCGAGACGATCACTCCCGCCGCGAGTGGGATCGGCAGCCCCACGAAGAACCGCCCACTTCCTCCATGCTGTGAACGCTGGGCCAGTACGTTGAACCGGGCAAGGCGCAGCGCCCCGCAGGCGGCGAAGGAGAAGGCGACCACCACGCCGACGAACCCCAGAGGAGCCAGCGCCCACTTGTGAACCAGGATCGCCGGTGCGGCGCCAAACGATAGGACGTCGGCCAAGCTGTCCAGCTCGACGCCGAATTGGCTCTGGGTGCGGGTAAGCCGAGCCACCCGTCCGTCAAAGCCGTCGAAGAACATCGCGAAGAAGATCGCCAACGCGGCTTGGTAGAGCTGGGCCGGAGTCGCCTCACCCGAGCAGAGGGTGAGCGCATAGAAGCCACAAAAAATCGACGAGACCGTGAACAGGTTGGGCAGGATGAACAGCCATTTGCGTCGATCCCTCAATGTTCCGGCCCTCCCCAGCTCGCGGCGCGAGGCTGTATAGCCTACCGCCCCAGGCCATGCGCTCCCAGATTGGAGTCACCGGGCGCAGGACGGAAGCGGCCCAAGGGGGTCGCCGCTCCAGCGCGAGAGCTCCAGGCGCGCACCTCGTTGACAATCCATCACAAGGGGCCTCTTGGACAGCCCGTGTCCCTCGGCGCCCACCAGCTTGATCCGCGCCTTGGCGGGAATGGTGGCCAGCTGTCCTTTCAGCTCGTCGAACTTGCCGGCATCGATTCGGATCTGCGCCCCCGTGTCGGCCCAGAGCGCACTGGTCGCTACCTTCCGGAACGCCATCTCCCGCCCTTCCACCTCCGCTTCCTCCGCCGCAAGAAGCCCTGCCCCGGCGATCCCGGTTATCGAGACGGCACGCAGCTCCACCTTCGCCGTACGGACGTGCACCCCGTCACCAGCGCCTCCGGCTTGATCGCGGATGTTCTTGATCGTTCCGGCGCGCAGCTTGACGGAGCCACCCCGGATGGTGATGCCGTAGGCCTCGCCGCCGTCCAGCTCGAACCGCTCGATCCGCAGGGTTGAGCTCAAGAGCTGCATGCCGCCGTAGTTGCCTGACTCGGTCACCTTGAGGTCGGTCAGGTAGCCCTCTGTCTCCACCAAGGCCAGTCCGGCACGGTCCGGATGGTCGGTCCACAGCCCTTGCACGTCGAGCTGGCAATGGCCCCGGGAGAGAAGGCCGTACTCATGGCCGCGGATGGTCACCTCCTTCAGCTTGAAGATGCTCCCACCGCAGAAGAGCCCCGCGCCGGGCCCTTTGGCCACCTGGATCCGCTGGAGCGTGACCCGACTGCGAAGGGCATGGAGTCCGGTGTCGCCCTCCAGCCGAAGGTCGCTGCCCTCAATGGAGGCGCCCGCCAGCTCGATCGCCCGCTGAAAGGTCCCGCGAAACGCCACCCGCTCCAGCACCGCCGCGCTCTCGGGGTCCAGGACCAACCCCTTCCCGTTGGTTCCCTCCAACCGGACGTCCCGAAGCTCCAGACCTCCGGTCCTGAGCCAGATCCCGGGACCGCCACCGCGGA
>JBGTHI010000649.1:0-3756 GCA_041746295.1 Myxococcaceae bacterium | reverse complement strand
CGCGGGAAGTACCACGCCCCAGGCGGTCTCCCAGCGCGTAGCCCCCAACGCCAGGGAGGCTTCGCGGAAGCTCCGGGGGACCGCCGTCAGCGCATCCTCGCTGACCGTGAAGATCACCGGGACCAGCGCCACGGCCAGCCCCAGCCCGGCCACGGTCGCGTTCATCCGTGAGTCGAGGCCCAGGGCCCTTTGCAGCGGCGTGGCCCAAGCGCTCAAGACGAAGAAGCCGATCACCACCGAGGGAACTCCGGCCAGGAGCTCGATGGCCGGCTTGAGCCACTCGCGCAGCCTTCTCCCCGCGAACTCAGAGCAGAACAGCGCAGAAGCCACCGCCATCGGAACCGCGACCGCCATCGCCACGAAGGAGACCTTGAGACTCCCCACCAGGAGCGGGACCATGCTCAGCTTGGGTACTTTGGAGACCGGCTGCCAGGAGAAGCCCCGGGGATGCCCCGGACGCAACGGCTGTGGGAGAAACAGCTCGGAGAGCGTCGCCCTAAGCGGAAAGGCCTCCTTGGCCACGAAGAAGAAGATCAACAGCACCGCTGCGATCCCGGTGAAGCCGATCGCGGTCACCGCGAAACGTATCCACCATTCGCGGCGCATCCGCCGGTGGGAGACATGTGGCGTGTTTGAGATCACGGCCTGACCGGGTAGTAGCCGACTGAAGTTGCCAACCGCTGCCCGGCATCGGAGAGGCAATAGTCGATGAAGGCCCGGACCGCGTCGGCGGATTGTCCGCGCACGTAGAAGAACAGCTTGCGGCTCAAGGGATAGCTGCCGCTTCTCACGGTCTCTGCGTTGGGCGCCACCTCTCCGTGGTCGGTCTTGAGCTTCAGCTCACGGACTCCTCGCGCGAAGACCGCGCCGCCGTACCCGATGCCGTGCGCCTCGTGGGCCACCGCGTCGACCACCGCGGCGGTGCCGGGCAGGGATTGCGTCTCGGGCGCGAAGTCTTCGTTGCCGAGCAGCTTCTCCTTCACGAACTGGTAGGTTCCGGAAGAGCTCTCCCGCGAGTAGGGAACGACTCGACCCGGAGCTCCGCCCACCGCGGTCCAGCTCTTCACGTCTCCCAGGTAGATCGCCCGGAGCTGTTCCATGGTCAGCGAGGAGACTGGATTGGTCTCGTGTATGTAGAAGGCAACGCCGTCCTGGGCTACCGGGATCTCTTGTGGCTCGCCGCCGAGCTTCCGGCGCATACCCTCGCGTTCGGAAGCGCTTGCCGCGCGCGAAGACATCGCGACCTCCGCGGTCCCATTCAGAAGCGCGGCGAGGCCGGTGCCACTGCCTCCTCCGGTGACCTGCACGGCCAGCTTTGGGTTCAGGTGGGCGAACGACTCGGCCCACCGCTGCACCAGCACCACCATCGTGTCCGAGCCCTTGATCGAGATCCGGCGCTCAGGTCGATCGTCGCCGCGCGCCGGCCCGGCGGCGATCACCGCACCGAGCAGGGCCCAGGCTCTGGCAACTGCCCCAGCGGCTGCCCAGGCTGAGAGGACGTTTTGGCGCATGGCTCCAGCGCGGGCCTACCGGGGGCGATTCCTCATTTCAAGCCGCATGTGGTGACAAATGAGTTACCCAGTCCCCGAGTCCGAGCCCGAGCCCGATTCGGGCGGAGGCGCCGAACCGTCCGTCTCCGGTGCTCGCCCTGTCGCTGCCGGCTTCTGACCGCGGCCGGGTAGTCCGGAGTGACGCCGGGCCGCCGCGGAGAGCTCTCCGTGATGGCGATAGCGCGCCTCGAGAAGCTTGTGGACTAGCAAGGGAGCGCCTGGAACGCGCCGCGCGATCAGCGCCTGGGTTGCCTTCCTGACCGGGTAGCGCACACGGCGGATCTGCACCCGCCAGCCGCGTGGGGTGAAGGTGAACAACCCGTAGGCGGAACGGAGATCGCCGTCGCGCGGGATGCCGACCGAAGCCACGTCGGCGATCACCATCCGGCCTAGCCTGCGCCTATAGGGGAAGTGCAGGTGGCCGAAGGCGCAGGCGGCGGCGTCGACATGGTGGAAAAAACCCCGAAGGGAGCGCTCGTCGAGGGTGGGGTCGAGCGAGTCCTCTAGATTGCGCGGATTGGCATGGAAGACGAACAGGTCCTGACCTTTTCGGGGGCTCAGGCGCGTGGAGAAGGGGAGCTCACCCAGAGTCCGGACCCAGTCCGCTCCGAGCTGATCGCGGGTCCAGGCCAACAGATCGGTCTTCCAATGCTCCCGGTCTCCATAGGCGCCACCCAGATAATTTCCGGCCAGGTAGCAGTCGGTGTTGCCCATCAGGAGCGCGGTGCAGCGGTCCTTGATCAAGTCGACCGCCTCGCGAGGGTGAGCTCCCCGCAGCGCGAGATCCCCCGCAGCCACCACAGCGTCGGGGGCGGCGTGGGCCACGTCCTGCATCACCGCCTCGAGGGCTGGCAGGTTTCCATGGATGTCCGCAATGACCGCGACCCGCATGATCGGGGAGTAGCTTACTGGCGTGGGCCCGACTTCCCACGCAAATTGACGGTTCGAGGGTTAGGCGGGCGCCGAACCGACCGGCAGGTAGACGGTGAAGACGCTGCCCTGGCTCGGTTGGCTGTCCACCTGAACGTCGCCGCCCATGGCGTTGAGCAGGTGCTTGACGATCGCCAGACCCAGACCCGTGCCGCCCATGTCCCGGCTCCGACCCTTGTCGATCCGATAGAATCGCTCGAAGATTCGAGGCAGGTGCTGGCGCTCGATTCCCATCCCGGAGTCCTTGATGTCTACCCGGCACCGGTCTCCCTCCAGCGCGCCGCGAACCTCCACCTTACCTCCGGCCAGGGTGTATTTGACGGCATTGTCCAGGAGGTTGAGCAGCACCTGCTCCAGCGCCCGCGGGTCGCCCACACCCCACAGGCTCTCGGGCAGGGTGGTCTCCAGGGTGATGTTCTTGGACTGTGCCTTGGGGCTCACAGTCTCCACGGCGTTGGCGATCGCCTCGCGCAACGAGACAGGGACCCGCCCCACTACTACCTTTTTCGCCTCGAGCCTGGAGAGGTCCAGGAGATCCTGCACCAGCTCCGAGAGCCGCACCGACTGGCGGTGGATGATGTCCACCATCGCGGCGGCGTGCTCCTTGTCCTCCAACGCGCCCGATTGCAGCGTCTCGGAATAGCCCAGGATGGCGGTGATCGGTGTGCGCAGCTCATGGGAGACATTGGCCACGAAGTCCTTGCGCACCTGCTCCAGGCGCCGGAGCCCCGTGACATCCTCGAAGATCGCGGCGGACCCAGGAAGGTCTTTTCCCAGGGGACGAACCTGCACCGAGAGAACCCTCGAGACCGGACCCTCCAGCGCGATCTCCAGCTGGACGCTGCGCCCCTCTCCGCAGGCGCGCATCACCGCTTCGTGCAGCGCCGTGCTGCGCAAGAGAGCGAGGGAGCGGTGGCCCATCGGCTCAGCGCCGGGCGGCAGTATGCGGGTGAGTGCGGCATTGTGGCGGATGATCGTGCCTTGCGCGTCGGTGATCCAGGTTCCCTGGGACATACCGTCGATCACCGCCTCGAGCACCCGCACATCCAAGGAGCGCAAGCGCGCGGTGCCGGCGATTCCCTGGGTATAAGCCAGCAACGCGCGGTGCAGTGGCCGCCAGCCATAGACCCGCGCCTCGGATAGGTGCGGCGAGGCGGCCGACGCGGAGGTAGCCGCGTGGGTCAGCGCCTCCGCCCAGAGCGACACCTGTCTCCTACGCTGACGGCCGTTCCAGGCCTCTGCCAAGGCGGTGGTCAGCCCTCCCCCGATGGCCGCT
>JBGTHI010000648.1:0-1579 GCA_041746295.1 Myxococcaceae bacterium | reverse complement strand
CGACCGCTTCGAGGCCCTGGTCGGCTGACGCGGGCGTCGGATCGAACGAGCGTCTCTGGAGAGAATCACGTACGGGAGGCCCTTGTGGCCTCCCTCGTCCCACGATGGCTCGCCGACGTCATCCCAAGGACGCGTACGCTGACGTATCGGGAACGAGGGCCGGCACGAGGCCGGCCCGTACGCGAACAGAGACGGTAGCTACCGACAGGACGATGTGAGCCAGCTACCCCAGCGGCTGGTCGATCTCGTAGACGACGCGGATCTCGACCCTGATTTCCGCCTGGCCAGGCGAGACCGGCACGGCGCGAGCCATCTCCTCCGACCCCGACGCGTCGCTCAGGCTCTGCTCGTAGGCGATCGGCAACGGCTGCGGGGAGCTCATCTCCTCGATCGCGTACACACCGGCGATGGTGACCCCGGACGCCGTGGCCATGGTGTCGGCCTTGGCGCGGGCATCCTCGATCGCGGCGATGCGCGCCTGGTTGGCGGCGGCCTCGGTGTCCTCCACATAGAACGACACGGAACCGACCTCGTTGGCGCCGGCGGTGACCACGGAATCGAGGAGGCTGCCGACCGACTCGATGTCGCGGACGGTGACGGTGATGCTGGAGCGGACCTCGTACCCGATCACGCCGACGAGGTTGCCGTCACGGTCGTACTCGTTGACCACGGTGACGTTGTAGCCGGTAGTCTGGATGTCCTCCTCGGCGACGCCCTGCTCGGTGAGCGCGGCCATGATGCCCTCGAGCCGCGTAGTGACGGCATCCTGCGCGGTCTCCAGCGACTCGCTCTGCTCGTACACGCCGAACGACAGGCTCGCGGTATCGGGCGCCACCTCGACGGTGCCGACCCCGGTGACGGTGATGGTACGGGGCATCTCTTCACTCATGACGACCACGGGGGTGCCGGACTGGGCGCTGGCCGCCAGCGGGGCAAGAAGCAGCGCGACGAACACGACGGCGAGGATACGGATGGACCGGCGGTTGGTACGGAACGGATTGGACATCTTCATCTCCTCTTGAGCACGAGTCGGTCAGATCCGACCCGATCGTCGATGGAGCAGCCACCCGGCGGCGGCCACGATGCCGACCGCCGCCGCTCCGATCAGGATGGTGCGGACCCATGGGAAGGCATCGTCCGCCTCCTCCGTGGTCCCAGCCGGCGTCTCGGTCGCCTCGACGGCGCCGCGAGAGAGGTCGATGGGTTCTTCCGCCAGGTCGAGATCCTCGGTCGCCCCCGTGGCCGGCATGGCGGCCATGGGTGGCTGAGCATCATCGGCCTGCTCCTGAACGGGAGCTTCCTGCTCCATCATCGTATCCGACGCCGCATCCCCCGAATCGGTTCCATCTTCGTCCACGGCTTCATCCGTCTGCGCCTGTTCCTCGAAGGCGATGGGCTCCTCCGGGGTGGGCTCCTCATCGGTCAGGACACCCGCGAGCCTCAGCCCGCTGATGGCGAGGATGATGACGATGGCCGCGAGGGATGCAGGTCGGAGAAATCGGCTCATGTCGAGAACACGGCCGCGGGACCGCCGCTCCCCAGCCGGGATGCGGGCCGACCGCCTTGGCCGGTACACCTC
>JBGTHI010000647.1:0-1984 GCA_041746295.1 Myxococcaceae bacterium | reverse complement strand
CAGGAAGGCCTCCGGCCAGCGCTCCGCCGCTCCGGCGCTCAAGAAAGCCAGCCGGGCGGAAGCGAACAGCTGCTCGCGCGGCATCGGCTCGAAGTGGGGCGCAAGCCACTGGACCATCCGTGCTTCGAGCAGCTCGCGAATGGAGCTGCCATCAGTGAGCTCCGAGAGCCCCAGCCCTTCCGCGATGCGATTCTCGAGTCGCTCCAGCGCCACCGGCTCCCGGAAGCCGAGGGACCGCAGGAAGGCGCGAACGGACGCGCGCCCAGCGAGGGCTAAAATGTTGGAACTGTTGGGGGTGATCATCGCGTCCACAGGTAACTCCACGTCTCGGTTGAAGCGTCATTGCCGCGTTTTACGTAGCAGCGCATCTCGGTCGGCTCATTGCCGTCGGGCTGAAACTCGAACGCCACCCGGTAGCCGCCGGTCACCTCATGAACCTGGGCCACCGGGTTGACGATCTTTCCGCGGGAGACGGTGATCACCGGCTCCAGCGTGGGCACAGTCACAGGCGGCTGAGCCTTGCCCTTCGCACCCTTCTTGGTGGGCTTGGGGGTCGTGAGCTTGGGCGCGGTGAAATCGATCACAAACTTGCGCAGCCCGGCCGCGGTCCCAGCGCCCTCGCGGGTGGAGACCACCTCGCCGTGCGGAACGGCCTGCGGGGTGACCGGAGGCCCCCAGTGCAGCCGGTAGGCGAGCTTGAGCTCCTCGCCGCCCTTCACGGGTGCGCTCGGAGAGTAGAAGGCGACCACGTTGTCGTGGATCTCCTCGGCGCTGGGGATCTCCACCAGGCTCACCGAGCCGGAATCGAAGCCGGACTGGGGCTCCACCCACAGGCTGGGCCGCCGTTCGTAGCGTGACTCGAGGTCCTCGTAGTTGGCGAAGGTGCGATCGCGCTGCATCAGACCGAACCCCCTGGCGTTGGCCACCTGGAAGCTGCTGACGCGGAGGCGCGCCGGATTGGAGAGCGGACGCCAGATCCGCTCGCCGGTGCCGTTCCAGATCAGCAGCCCGTCGGAGTCATGCACCTCGGGTCGGAAGTCCTCTGGAGAGCCGCGGTCGTTCTCGCCAAACAGATACATGCTGGTTAGCGGCGCGATCCCCAGCTTGCCGATCGCCTGGCGCGGGAAGACCGATGCGGTCACATCCATGCGGGTGGTCTCTCCCGGGTGGATCACGAAGCGGTAGGCTCCCGCCGCGCTCTGGCTGTCGAGCAGGGCATGGACCACCAGCTCCTTGGCGCCCTTTGCCGACTGCTCGATCCAGAAGCCCCGGAACCAGGGGAACTCTTCGCCCTTGGGCTCCGCGGTATCGATCGCCAGACCGCGCGCCGAGAGGCCATAGCCCTGGTTCTTTCCCAACGAACGGAAGTAGCTGGCGCCCAAGAAGACCGCCACCTCGTCTAGGTACTCCGGCTTGTTGAGCGCCGCATGGGCCCGGAAGCCGGCGAAACCCAACCCCTTGATTGCGGCCGGGTCCAGCTTGTTGGGACCGTAGTCGAACATCGCCGGATCGAAGGCCAGCGGCTTCGCCTGTCCGCCGTTCACCGTGTACATCTCGACCGGCGTCTTAAAGTAGTAGCCCAGGTGGAAGAACTGAAGCTCAAACGGCAGCTTCTCCTTGCGCCACAGCGACCGGTCGGGCCGGAAGCGGATCGCGCGGAGCTGGTCGTAGGTGATCCGCTCGAGCGCCGCGTCGGCTTTGGCCGGCTCGACGTAGGCGCTCTGAGCCATGGTGCGGGCCCGCTCGCGGAGTGAGTCGTAGCTGAACGGCTGAGCGCCGGCCGAATCGGCGGCCAGCGCTGGGGCCACGGAAAAAAGAGACACCGTGATCGCCGCGCCCCTCATCAGCGCGCCGGCTGCGCGGCGGATCGGGAGGGGGAGGAGAGGCGGGGAACGCTGCAGTTGAGAGTGGGTTGGGCAGGTCACGTTTTTAGTTTCGAAGTGCGAAGTCGACGAGCACCGTCGATCTGCGACGGGGAGTTATT
>JBGTHI010000646.1:0-4787 GCA_041746295.1 Myxococcaceae bacterium | reverse complement strand
GGTGCGCGGAGTGTGACGCTTACCGAGTATGGAGAATCTGGGATCCTTGAGATCGACGTGCCGCTGCATCCCCAGAGAGAACCGCGGGAGGAAGCGGAGTGGAACTTCTGCCAGTACCGCAGGCTCCAACGCGGGGTGGGCTTCGCGACCGAAAGGCTCCGAATGCTAGAACAGGAGGTGGCCGGGCTACAGAGTGCGCTTCAAGCGGTGATCGATTCCCATGATGATCCCTGCGATGAGCCCGCCTCGGTGCCGCTCCCGGCCACCCGCTCCAGACGTCAGCCCGTGGCCAAGCCCTATAAGGAGTACCGCGGCGCCCACGGTGACCGGATCTGGGTGGGGAAGGGGGGTGCGGACAACGATCAGCTCACCTTCCAGATCGCCCGTGCCAACGATCTCTGGCTTCACGTCCGCGGGGCAACCGGCGCCCACGTGGTGATTTCCTGGGGCAAGGCCGAGGCTCCCCCGCAAGAACTGCTGCTGGACGCGGCTCACCTGGCGGCCCATCATTCCTCGACCAAGGGCGAGCCGCGGGTGGAGGTGAGCCACACCCGGATTAAGAACGTGCGACGGGTGAAGGGCGGGCCGCCCGGCAGTGTCACCTATAGCGGTGAGAAGACGTTTCTCCTCCGCTTGGAAGCTGACCGGCTGGAACGGCTGTTGCGCTCACGAGCGCTGGAAACCGATGATCCCGGTAGCTAGACTTGGGGTTGTGAATCAGGCGCCGCTGCAGCTCACCCTGTTCCCCCGGACCGGCATCGGGCAGGAGTCCGATGCGAGCGAGCGTCGCAGCCTTCCCCCGCGGGACAAGGTGATGCAGGGCGCCGAGCAGATCGCTCGCCAACTGTCCCAGGAGCTCGGTGTTCCAGTGCGGCTCTCCGTGACCGACAACCGCTCCACCATGGTCAGCTTCCGCCGCGGACCGGGCGCGCTGAGGCTCAGGCTCCATCACATGTTCCTGGAGGCGCCCCCGGGGGTGGTGCGAGCGATCGCCGACTATGCCGGCCGCGGACGCTCCAATGCCGGCCGGGTGCTCGACGACTTCATCAGGGGGCAACAGCCGTTGATCCGGCGGAGCCGCCGTGGTCGCGGGGAAGCGCTCACGCCCACCGGCCGCTGCTTCGATCTGCAAGAGATGCTCGACCGGCTGAATCGGGAGCGGTTCGGGGGGGAGATTGCGGCCAAGATCGGCTGGGGCCGGATGCCGGGTCGTCGGCGGCGCAAGTCGATCCGGCTGGGGGTCTACGATCATCAGGCGCGGGAGATTCGCATCCATCCCGCTCTGGATCGGCCGGAGGTCCCTGCCTTCTTTGTGGAGTTCATCGTCTTCCACGAAATGCTCCATCAGCTCTTTCCCAGCGTCTCTCCCGATGACTCCGAGGACTCCGACGCCGAGGAGCGGGGGGGCCGAAGAACCCATCATCCGAAAGCGTTTCGCGACAGGGAGAAGGAGTTTCCGCTCTACGCCGCGGCCTTGAGGTGGGAGCGGCGCAATCTCAGAGTCTTGCTTCACAGTTGAGGGGCCGAGCCCGCTAGAAGTCGAGCCTTGACCCTGTGCGGGTGTGCACTAGGGTGCCGCACCTCTATGAAACGCGCCAAGATTGTTTGCACCCTCGGACCCTCGACCCTCGAGCCGGAGATGCTGGAGAAGCTTCTCAGCAACGGCATGGATGTGGCCCGTCTCAATTTCTCTCATGGCTCTCATGAGCAGCACACCAAGACGATTGAGCTCTTGCGCGCCGCTTCGCTGAAGGCGCGGAAAGCGGTAGGCATCCTGGCGGACCTTCAAGGTCCGAAGATCCGCACCGGCCGACTGATAGAGGGCGCGATCGAGCTCAAGGAGGGGGCGGAGTTCTCGATCACCACCGATGAGTCGGTGCCCGGCACTCAGGAGATCGTCTCCACCACCTACGCCCATCTCGCCAGCGACGTAAATCCGGAGGACCGGATCCTTCTGGATGATGGCCTGCTCGAGCTGCGGGTCAAGTCGACCGACAAGAAGAGGTTGGTCAAGACCGAGGTGATCCACGGCGGGATGCTGAAGAACAACAAGGGCATCAACCTTCCCGGTGTCGCGCTGAAGGCCGATGCGCTCACCCCGAAGGACCGAGCCGATCTGGTCTTTGCGATCAAAGCGGGGGTCGACTACGTGGCGCTCTCATTCGTGCGGCAACCCAGCGATTTGGATGACGCGCGACGAGCAATGACCGAGGCGGGTCGGCTGGTGCCGATCATCGCCAAGCTGGAGAAGCCGGAGGCGATCGCCCGCCTCGATGCAATCCTCGACAAGACCGACGGCGTGATGGTGGCGCGCGGCGATCTCGGCGTGGAGATTCCGGCGGAAGAGGTTCCGGCGGTGCAAAAGGACATCATCCGCCGGAGCAACCTACGCGGGCTGCCGGTGATCGTCGCCACCCAGATGCTCAACTCGATGATCGATCATCCTCGCCCCACCCGGGCCGAAGCCTCCGACGTGGCGAACGCGGTATTCGACGGGGCGGATGCGGTGATGCTCTCCGGCGAAACCGCCTCTGGAAAGTACCCGCTCGAATCGGTTCAGATGATGGAGCGGATCATCCTGGCGGCGGAGTCGTCTATGCGCAGCCAGGGACTTCGCGCGGGGGCGGAAGTTCCCACCCGGATTCCGCTCTCCTTCCCGGAGACGGTCTGTCAAACCGCCAGCCGCGCCGCGCGCGAGTGCGGCGCGTCGCTGATCGCCGCCTTCACCCTTTCCGGCGCCACTGCCCGGCTGATGTCGCAGGTCCGGCCTTCGGTGCCGATCATCGCCTTTAGTCCCAATCAACAAGTAAGGCGAAGGCTCGCCCTCCTCTGGGGAGTGGTCCCCAGGATCCTCGAGCCGATTCAGGAGACCGAAGCGATGGTCTCTCGCGTGGAGGAGGAGCTTCTCGCGCTCGGGCTGGCGCAGCGGGGAGACAAGGTGGTGATCGTCTTCGGCGCGCCGATCGGCCAGCCGGGCAAGATCAATAGCATGCGACTGCATCAGATCTCGAGCTGACGCAGCGCGTCCCTTAGGGCTTGAGAGGCAATAAGGCGGCCGTAAATCGCCGCCGAGGCGCCCGGCTGGCGCGAAGCGAGGAAGGGCGCATACCGAGCGTATGTAACCGACGAGCGACAAAGCCAGCCGGGATGGATCGACGGCTAGAAGGGTCGGCTTATTGCCTCTCAAGCCCTTAAGTCCTAGAACACCTCTTTTTGCTCCACCCGTGGCGCGGTCGTGGCCGGCGGCGTGTTGATCGAGGTGGGAGAGGGCGGTTGACCTTCGCCGCTGCTGAAGGTGCTCCGGTCGGGGGGCGCCATCTGGGAGAGCAGCTCGCCCAGGTCGATCCGGGGCGCATCGTAGGGCCTCTGGAACCAGACGCTCTTGTTTAGGCTCCCGATCTCCAGCTTGGTGTACATCGCGTTCTCAGTGAAGAACGAGGTGGCCTTGGTGTCGCCTTCGGCGTCCTCATGGACCGCCAGCGCCAGCTGCTTGAGACCGGCCTCGCTCAGCGGACCGCTGTCGGCGGGAGAGAAGAAGTCGGGCACCACGTCCAGCACGAAGTCGCTCACGCGCTGAGCATCGAGCACGTAGCCGCCGTCGACCGGCTTGAACGCCTCGGGGGGAAGCGCCTTGGCGGCCTCGCGAGCCTTCTCAAGGCTCTCGAACTTGCGAGCCTGGCCGGTCGAGCCGGGGGCGGGAGCGGAGGTTGCAGGGGCTCCGGCAGGTGCTGAGCCGGCAGGTGCGGCCGGACCCCGAGCACCGCCGTAGGGAGCGACAGGGGGACGAGCGGTGGTGGAAGGAATCGACATGGATGAACTCCCGCGAGGACTGCTATCGACCATAAACGTGGTGTGCGAGCGGGTGCAAGCTGAGTGGGGCGGAGGGGCGACGCCGTTGCGCAGACCTAAGTTATGACAATGTTTATGTATTTATTGAAATTTGAGAATTCTTCTCAACCGGATCTCGGTGCCAAATGACAGTCAAAATCCTGATTGCGCCCTCTATCCTATCCGCCAATTTCGGTCGACTTGCTGATGAGGTCTCGGCCGTGGAGCGGGCGGGCGCCGACTGGATCCACGTCGATGTGATGGACGGCCGGTTCGTCCCCAACATCACGCTGGGTCCCGTGGTGGTCTCCGCCGTTCGCAAGGCCAGCGCACTGCCGCTCGATGTGCATCTGATGATCGTCGAGCCGGAGCGCTACGTGGAGGCCTTCGCCAAGGCCGGCGCGACGTCGATCACAGTGCATGTCGAGGCCTGCTTCCATCTGCATCGGACGCTGCAGCAGATCCGCGACACGGGCGCGAGGCCGGCGGTAGCGCTCAACCCGGCAACCCCCCTCTCGGCGCTGGAGGAGATCCTGCCGGACGTGGAAATGATCCTTCTGATGAGCGTCAACCCCGGCTTCGGCGGTCAGCAGTTCATCCCGGAGGTGATGGACAAGGTACGGCGGCTGCGGGGGATGGTCGACAAGCGGGGCCTCTCCACCCTGATCGAAGTGGACGGTGGCGTGAACACGGAGAACGCCCACGCGTTGGTCGAAGCGGGGGCCGACGTACTGGTGGCGGGAAGCGCAGTCTTCGGTACCCAGGACTATTCCAAGGCGATCTCCTCGCTCCGGCGCTGAGTCGCCGCTTGCCCGGGCTAGCGGGCCTGGCCGAAGCGGATCACCACCGAATCGGCCCAGGCTTTGGCCCGATCCCTCGACCCCTCGGGCAGCGCGCTGGCATCAAAGGCGCGGGCGGCGCGGCCCGCCTCCGGCACGGCGGCCTGATCGCCCCGCGCC
>JBGTHI010000645.1:0-13613 GCA_041746295.1 Myxococcaceae bacterium | reverse complement strand
TGGGCCGGCGAGCAAGGTGAAGCGGATCGACGCCCCTGGCGACAAGGTCTATCCCATGCCGATGCTGACCGCGTCGGACGACCACCTGCATCTGGGCCGCCTCCGTTCGACCGGGCCGGCGCCGAGCCAGCGCTGGTTCTCTTTCGTGCTCGCCTGGGACAACGCGGTGGCGGCCGCCGCCAACGCGATCGCCGCCTTCGAGGCGCTGACCGCGCGAGCCGAGTGACAAAATGGCAAACGGCTCCGCGTTCGAGCGCAGGGATCTCCCGCCCCGCCATCGAGAAGTCAAAGCGGTGGGTGGGAGCTCGGCTGGCAAGTGCTTTGCTATGCGGGGCGGGATGCTTCTTGTCCGTGCCTGCGCGCTAGCCCTAGTTGTGACTGCGGCTCCCGCCGTGGCTCAGAGCTTGAGCCTGACCCTGAACGGCGTGGGGACCACCGCCGATGCGGGGACCGTGGATGCCGGGACGGCCACCACCGCGGTCAATGCGAGCAACTGCGACAGCTCGGTCACGGTGACCTGGGCGATTTCGGCGGCGGGCACCTCCTGTAACAGCGGCCTGCGGATCTGGGTCGACACGGGAAGTTGCGGAACCGACCCGGACGACGGGGTGGAGCCATTGATTCAGGTCAGCAACTGGAACACGCAGCTGACCGGGACCACCCAGCTTACCGTCTCCGAGCTCCCGGGCATCTCCGGCAGTGATGAGGGGGTGGGGTGCGGTCAAATCGAGAAGGATTACAAGGTCTGTGGCGCGCTTCAATACAACAACGGGCTGAGCGGCTGTCAGGCGCTCCAGGCCGCCAACGCGCCCACCCTCCGCTACGACGGGCTGCCGCCCCAGGCACCCGGCGCTCCTACGCTCAGCTCGCTCGACAACTCCGTCGGCGTGAGCTTCGTCGCGCCGGGCGATACGGCGTTCATGGTCGTGCAGTTTCGCCGGGCGGGCAGCACCAACGACTTCACCCGGTTGGAGCGCGTAAGCGTGAGCCGCGGCGGTCAGCGAATCGAAGGGCTGGCCAACGGCGTCGAATACGAAGTCCAGGTGTTGGCGATCGACTCCGCGGGGAACGAAAGTGCGCCTTCGCCCAGCTCGATTGGGCAACCCAAGGTCACCATCGGCTTCTTCTCCGAGTACAGACGGGCAGGGGGGGCCGAGTCGGGCGGCTGTGGTGCGATGCAGGGTGGTGCGGCGGCGGGCGGCGGAGTGTTGGCGCTGTACGGGCTGTGGGCGTTCTCAAGGAGACGACGTTGATGCGGCGGGCATGGCTGAGCGGCTTGATGGGTGTCGCGCTTTTGGTAGGCGGTGCGGCGCATGCGGACGTGGTGATCGGCGAGTCGCCGCGCACGTCGTTCATTGAGCTCAAGCTGGGTGGCTACCGGCCGCTGATCGACAGCGAGTTCACGCCCGGTGCCGGCCCCTACCGGGCTTTCTTCGGCGATCACCGGATGCTCTTGGGAGAGCTGGAGTATGACCGGCAGCTCTTTCAGCGGTTCGGCTCCGCGGCGCTCGGCTTCTCTGCGGGCTATGCCGAGATCTACGCGCCGACCAAGTTCGAGGACGGGGCGACCACCGACGAGCGGGCCGGCCTCAAGGTGTTCCCGTTAAAGATCCTGGGCGTCTACCGATTCGACGTGCTCGCGCAGAGCCACGGTATTCCCCTGGTTCCCTACGCCAAGGTCAGCCTGCAGTTCGTCCCGTGGAAATCGGTGAAGTCGTCCGGCACCGAATGCGTGGATGGCGCCTGCGGCTCCGGAATGCGGATGGGCTACGGCGGGACGCTGGGCATGTCGCTGCAGCTCGACTTCCTGGAGCAGCGGATGGCCAAGGATTTCGACTCCGATCTGGGCGTGAACCATTCTTATCTCTTCGCGGAGTGGAACGTCTCGCGGGTGACCAACTTCGGCAGCTCCGGGCTGAACCTCTCCGGCCGTTACTGGATGTTCGGTCTCGGCCTGGAGCTGTGATTCACGCCCCCAATAGGGCGACCCAGGCCAGGAGGCCCAGGAGAAGCGCCAGCCCGGCCGCATGAGCCAGCACCTGGCCGCGCGTCCCCAGTCGCCGTCCCATTGCCGCTTGCCCTGCCAGGAGCACCAGCTTTCCTCCATCCAGCGGCGGGATCGGCAGCGCGTAGAACAGGGCAAGCCCGAGCGAGAGCGCGGCGACCATTCGCAGGTAGCGGTCCCGCCCCTCGATCGCTTCTCCCGCGCGAAGGAGCAGCGACCGGGCGGGCGAGAGGGTGCTCAGGTCTTCGCGCTCGACCGCGGTCTTGGTAACCCGAGAAGCCAGATCTCGCGCGATCCGGCCGCTGTGAAGAAGAGCCTGCAACAGAGACTCCCGCGCGTTGCCCTCGCGAAAGACGTATTGCTCCTGGATTCCGAGCCGGACCTCTCCCTTGGGGCCGACGTGTGGCGTCACCGTCGCGATCAGCGGCTCGCCGCCCCGGAGAATCCCCAGGGTGCGAGGGACGTCCGGTCCGGAGGTAACCGCAGCCACCAGCTCCGACCACTCCTCGATGCGCTGCCCGTCGACGGTGAGGATCCTGTCGCCTGGCCGGAGCCGGGCGAGCGCCGCCTCGGAGCCCGGATCTACCCGGCCGATGGTCATCGGCACCACGATGTGCGTCCCGCTCCAATGGACGAGCACCAGCGCGAGCAGCGCCACCAGGTAGTTGAGCAGCGGCCCGCCCAGGATCACTCCGGCGGTTCGGCCGAAGGCGCTCTGCAGCGCCGCTTTGTCTTCCGTGCCGATGGCACTCGAAGGCGCACCGTTGTCCATGGTGACGAAGCTCCCCAGTGGGATTGCCCTCACCACGTACTGAGTGCCGCGGATTCGGAGCGAGAAGAGCGGTGGCCCCATCCCAAAGGACAGTCGCCGTACCCGCACGCCCAGGATCTTCGCCGCGATTAGGTGGCCAAGCTCGTGCGCGCCCAGGAGCAGATTGACCGTGACCAGGAGCACCAAAAAGCTCATGGCCAATACCCTCCAACGTAGGCGGCGCTCAGTCCAGGTCTTCTCCGGTGCTTTGGGTCCCGCGCTTTTTGGGTAAGGTCACCAGATGGAATGGTGGGGCAGGATGATGACGGGGCTCCTGGCGTGCGCGGCTCTGGCCGGTTGCCAAGGACGGGACCATCCCCTGAACGAAGGCGAGTACCGGTTCACGGTCGAATCGAATCTCGACGACGGCTGCGGTCTCTCCGCCGGAGGCCCGTTCGGCTGGACCGGCACCTTCAGCGTCAACGGTGACTACCTGCGGCTGACCTACGACCCTCTGGAGATCACAATGGTGGGCGCCTACGGAGAGGTGTCCGACGACTTCGATGTCGCCGGAACCCGCGGTCCGCTCGACCGGTCCCTTCCCAGCGGATCCTGCGACGTGGAGCTGGCGCAGGTGCTGTTGGATGGAGTGACCGATGGGGAGAATGCGTTTCACGGAAATCTCACGGTGCGCTACGAAAAGCGCAACTCAGACGCCTGCTCCTGTGAGACGCGCAGCACCTACCGCGCCAGCCGGTAAAGACACCCGGCGGCCATCGAGGTCCTTATATGGAATCGTTATTCGCTCCTCCTCCGGAAGTCTCGGCCCGCGCGCACATCAAGAGCTTGAGCGAGTACCAGGCGCTCTATGCCGAGGCGGAGCGGGATCCCGAGGGCTACTGGGCCAAGCGGGGCCGTGAGGAGCTTCACTGGAAGGTGCCGTTCGAGAAGGTGCTGGAGTGGAACCCACCCGAGGCGCGCTGGTACGTGGGGGGAAAGACCAATCTGGCCTACAACTGTCTCGACCGGCACCTCCCCAAGCTGAAGGACAAGCCGGCGATCCTGTTCGAAGGCGAACCGGGCGATCGCAGGACGCTCACCTACGGCGAGCTGGCGGATCAGGTGGCCCGTTTCGCCGCGGGCCTGCGGAAGCTGGGCATTCGGAAGGGAGACAGGATCGGGATCTATCTGCCGATGGTTCCGGAAGCGGCGGTGGCGATGCTGGCCTGCGCGCGGCTGGGGGCAGTTCATTCGGTAATCTTTGGTGGTTTCTCCGCCGAGGCTCTGCGCGACCGGCTGAATGACGCGGGCGCGAAGCTGCTCATCACCGCCGATGCCGGCTGGCGAAAGGGAGCCAAGGTTCCGCTGCTCGAGAACGCCAGTCGTGCTGGGGCGGAGGTGCCGTCGCTGGAAGCGACCGTGGTGCTGAACCGGATCGGCGATCCGCTGACGCTTCGCCCTAAGCAGAAAGGCTGGGACGAGGTGATGGCACCCGCCGGGACTGCTCTGGAACCGGAATGGGTGGACAGCGAGGACCCGCTCTTCATCCTCTACACCTCCGGTTCTACCGGGAAGCCCAAGGGGGTGCTGCACACCACCGGCGGCTACGCGGTAAACGCTTCGCTCACCACGCGCTGGATCTTCGACCTGCAAGAAGATGACATCTATTGGTGTACTGCGGACGTGGGCTGGGTCACCGGCCACTCCTACGTGGTCTACGGGCCGCTGCTCAACGGCGTCACCATCTTGATGTACGAGGGAGCGCCCACCACGCCGGGACCGGACCGCTTCTGGGAGCTGATCGCCCGTTACAAGGTCACCGTCTTCTACACCGCACCGACGGCGATCCGCTCCTTCATGCGGCTTGGGGACGAGCTGCCTCAAAAGCATGATCTCTCGTCGCTGCGGATACTGGGATCGGTTGGAGAGCCGATCAACCCCGAGGCCTGGCTCTGGTACCGCAACGTGATCGGCGGCGGCCGCTGCCCGGTCGTCGATACCTGGTGGCAGACCGAGACCGGTGCAATCATGATCGCGCCGCTCCCGGGGGCGACCCCCACCAAGCCGGGCTCGGCGACGCTGCCTCTGCCTGGCATTCAGGCCGAAGTGCTCGATCCGCAGGGAAAGCCGGTGCCTCGGGGTGAGAGTGGGCTGCTGTTCGTGTCGCGCCCCTGGCCGTCGATGCTGCGCACCGTCTACGGCGATCCGGAACGCTACAGACAGACTTACTTCGCCGAAATACCAGGGCAGCCGGGCAAGTACTTCACCGGGGACGGTGCCCGGATCGACGAGGACGGCTATTTCTGGCTCACCGGTCGGGTGGATGATGTTCTGAACGTTGCGGGCCATCGGCTGGGTACGGCGGAGGTGGAGAGCGCGCTGGTGGCCGAGGGTAGGGTGGCGGAGGCGGCGGTGGTGGGGCGGCCGGACGAGCTCAAGGGGACGGCGGTGGTCGCCTTTGTGACGCTCAAGAAGGGCGTTCCGATGACGTCGACGCTCAAGAAGGAGCTGGGAGCGGCGGTGGGAAAGACCATCGGCGCCATCGCGCGGCCGGACGAGATCCGTTTCGCCGAAGCGCTTCCCAAGACGAGGTCCGGGAAGATCATGCGCCGTCTCCTGCGCGACGTCGCGGCCGGTCGGCCGGCTGGGGATACCACCACACTCGAGGATCTCAACGTGCTGGCGGCGCTGGCTGCGCCAGAGGATTGAGTTCCGGCGCTCGAAGATGCTGTCGGGACTCCCTCAGCCATCACATCAGGTCGAGGCGTGATTTGTTCGCACAAATCGCCTCGCGGATCTCTCAGTCGATTGGAGCTCGAGAACAAGACAGCCGTGGCTGGTGAACATTGACTTATATCGGAGCCTGCACTACGCGTTTCGTCCCACTGTCGTTGACGAAGTGACATCTCTAGATGAAAGTAGTCCGCGTCCGTGGAACCTGTCGCAGAGTTCTCGAGCCTATCCCGCCATGTCGCGCGGCTTCTTCGCGAAGGGGAATACCGGCAGGCTAAGGGCTTGATTGAAAGACAAGCGATTGCGGGGCAAGTCGGGCCCGAGCTCTCACTGGCCTACTGTGTCTGTTTGAGCCGATGTGGAGAAGAGGCACGCGCGCTTTCGATCTATCGAGAGCTTCGATCGACTCTGGAGAAGCTCGAGCTTCCTCCAGCGCGATACGCGGTGCTCGCGAGGGTCTGCGCAAGCGCCGAGAAGTTCCTGCCCGGAGGGCGCTGGGGCGGGACACTCGTCGGCAGTCTATGGAAGTAAAAAAGATGGATGACCGGGAATGGGCCCTAACTTAATACTATCAAGCTCACCTGCTTCCGTCACGCTTGGACCTCACGCCATTGAGGAGGTAGCGGACTTGGCTGTCAGGGCAGCGGAACGATTTCTGTCCGGCCCAACCGCTAAACCCCCGGGCTCGATCCACGACGATCTTTTTGCCACCGCCTCGCAATTGGAAGGTTTGGCTGCTGAGACAGAGACAGAGCGGCTGAGGGAGATCGCGGAAGAGATGACGATGCTCGCAGGTGCTGTGGAGGCCGCCCCGGTTGGAGATTCCAGCGGCCCGGACGGAACGATGGGAGTATTTGAAGCCTGCGCCGCCATTATTAGGCGGGCTTCCGAGGGATCGGGCTTGGTGGATCCCGTAGTTCTCATGCGAGACTTTTTCCGCCTCGACACCGCCTCCGCTGCAAGCGGCGATCTTGTTAACGCAAGACCGTCCTTGAGCCCACATATCCGGCCGGTGCTGGACCCAATCGTGAATGAGCTTCGGAGAACCGTGGGTGCCGGTGTTTTCTTGAGCCGGCATCCTCTGCTTGCCGCCTTCGACAATCCTGATTACGCCTTCATTGATGAAGACGCCGGCAAGTGGAGTATCCAGACGCTTATTGACACGGTGTTTACAGCTCTTGAGTCCAGTGAAGGAGGGGCTGGTCTGGAAATGTGGCTCGGTGACGCCCCGCATGAGTTGGCCCGGGAGGTCTTCAGGGCTCTCAGCCAGAATCCTCTGGATCCGTGGCTCTGGAGAAAAGCGGCCAGTCGTCTGGGTGCCCGCGGGGTGTTATTGGATCTGGTGCGTCCGATCGCGGACACCTTGTGGATGGTTCAATGGGGAGGGGATCGGGCGATTACCGCTCTGCTCGAAGAAGTACGGCACCTTCCAGTGCTCGAGTCGATCGCTCAGCCGTTGACCCGACTTGCCACGCCGCTCTCAGCGGATCCAAAGGCGACCCCCCACGCCTTGCGGGAAGCTTTTGAGCGCTGGAGCGACATGACAGAAGTTTTGAGAGAATTGAGCTCGAACGACAAAGATCGCTCAATGCAATATGGGCGGGGCTTAAATATAAGCCAAAGCTTCCTTTGGAGCGTTATTGAGAGGTATGCGCTCGGAGCCCATTCGGTTCTGGAGGGCCGAGTGCCTCCTCTCACCTGGTTCGCAACATTCGGAAACCTCCCCTCCGACGCAGAGCCCTACGAGCACCTGACTCTCAGCGCGCTGCTCGAGAAGGTAGCGGATGATCTAGGCCAGGGTCCGGATTCGGCCCGACACTTGGCCTTCGGAGATCATCGTCCGACTCTCGATCAAGTGGAGGCTCTTCAGGCGGTTTTAAGAAATGTGGACACCGGGGAGTGGCCCCCGGCCAACCTAGAAGAGGTTCGGCAAGCGTTCTCCCACAACCCCGCCGCTCCTCTGTCCGAGCTGCTTGAGACCTTGTCCATCATCGCGCAAACTGGGGCTGACATTGATGTTGCGGAGGCTGCTCGGACTCCGCGAGCTGGTGCTGACTTCTGGACTGTGCACCATCCGACCCAAGCGCTTTTAGAGGTGACGACGTTCCTTGTCACAATGGCGCGTGGCTTGCTCGACGCAAGCCCTGGAGCCTCCGAGGATCAGAGTTTTGCAGAAGGTCTTCATACGACCTCCAGGCTTTTGAGAGAGGTGGGGAGCACCCTGGAGTATTGGAAACATCCGCTTTCTACTGAGGTCAGGGCGATCGCCGTTGACATGGAGGTCCGTGCATTTTCATTAAAGCACAAGAGGCCTGACCCCAGAGCTCCGGACTCGGCCGGACCGGGTGAGGCGATACAACAACCCTGGTTCCAGTTACAGGAGGCGGTGCATGCCGGTGCCTACCTTGTCCTGAACTTCGAGCGAAGAGATGAGCCGATGGAGATCATGACCCTGTCACGACGCTATGTCGATCTACTCGTGGCAGCCCAGGCGACTCGCTCCCAGGTCCCCGAGGCCGACCGGATGCTGTATCCATTGACGAAGGGTGTCGCGGATCGAATGAGCCTTGTTCTCCGGGGCGATGTCCCCCTTGGTGACGCTTTCCCTATTCTTTCTGGTCTGAGCGAGGACGTCGGCGAGGGCACTCTCCGAGATTTCGTCGACAGTTTGTTCCTGGCCACACAGGCGAGCCCTAGCTTCTTGGAGGCAATCAGGGCCCTTCAGACAAACCTCGCGGACACACGGCGTTGGAGAAAACTCGCCGACAGCCTGGGTGGCAGCGAGACGTCTAGATCGCTGGTACGTTTCATTGTGGATGGTTTCATTGTCGCCGAGTGGCGAAGCCATGCGAGCGCTGAGGAGGCTTTGCGCGAGATCGAGAGTGGTTTGCGCATTGAAACGGATCCGGGACGTAAGACCCGCCTCGCGCTGATGACCCAGTCGTTGAGAGCGCTCACCGCACCCATATCCGGAGCTCCAGGGGGGCGAGACCCTTCCATACAGGACGATCTTTGGCGCTGGCACCATGCGAGAGAGGTCGTGAGACTGTTGGACTTGAGCTTCGTCGCTCGCTCAAGCTCCCCGATCTCCTCGGAGCTTGAACGTGAACTCCGAAGAACTGAGGCTTTGCTTCGAAGCAGCCTTCAGCCCCATGTGCTTGGGGCCCTGGCCGTCCTGCAGGACAAGATGAATGTCCTTGAGTGGTTCACGGCGATCGAGCAACTGCCACAGCCACTTCTAAAGCGTTATGGGCATATGCACCTCAAAGAGCTACTCCGCAGCGTGGCGGCGGACTGTCTCGACCCGGAAATTGATTTGGAGATTCGACGCTCTGCCGTCGGAGACCTTTCCAGGAAGGAGCTATCCTTTCTCTCTACAACTTGGCAAACGGCGGCTAGAGGAGGGCTGGCTGATGGAACGTGGCCCGATCTGCGGCAGCTTTCGAGGACGCTCCGCGGCTCTCATGCTGCTCTACGTAGAGTCATTTCAGCCTTGCTCGCCATGGACAAATCCGGCGCTTTTACAGAGGCTGCTACTCGGCCCAGGCGGACAGCTCGCTCTAGACCGAGTGCAGAGAGACACCTGCGGATCTCGGCTCAGTCGGGCTCTAGCTGACCGGTTCCTTGACGCGCTTGGCCACCAGCGAGGTGATTGTCGCGCTCGCTGTGCGCAACGACGGACGAGTCATCGGCGCTCCGCTCTCGCGCACCGGGCTCAGGACCGCCGCGATCAACTCGTTGCGGGTTGACTTGAGAGCGAGCTTCGCCGGCCTGGCTGGGAGCCTGAAGCCCTGCTGCCGGTGCAATGCGATGTGGAGCGGCGTCTCGGTCGCTCCCTTCTTGTAGACGAATCTCCGCCGCGCCTCGTGGTAGCTCCGATCGGCACCGAAGAAGTTGACCCGCATCTTGGCCAACTCTTCCCGACGGTACTCGGCGATCGGCTTTTGGGCCTCGTCGGCGACCCGCATCTCCAGCTTGCGCCGTAGTCGCTGTGCGTAGTCGGGCGCTCGAGCCAACGCCACTGCCCTCGCGGTGACCTGTTCGTGAAAATCCAGGGGATCGCGTGACAGAACGGCGTCGATCATCCCCAGCTTCAAGGCGCGGTTGACGCTCAGGGGAAGAAGGTTCTCCGTAAGCTCGGCGGCGATCTGGGCCCCCACGCGTTTGGGAAGGAGGTAGGTCCAGTACTCGGAGCCGTAGAGGTTCCCCATGCCTTTGTAGTGGGGGTTCAGGATCACACCATCGCGGGCCAGGACCAGGTCCGCTGCCAGAGGCATGATTGCGCCTCCCGCGCCAGCGTTACCCTGTATGGCCGAGACCAAGGGCTTCTTGGTGAGGATCAGCTCTTGGACTACGTCGTCGATCGCCTGGATGTTCCGCCAGGATTCCTGCGGAGCGTCGTTGGAGGCCTCGATCCCGTTCAGGTCGATCCCATTGGAGAAGTAGTTCCGGCCACCCCACAGTACCAACACCTTGGTGGGTCGGGCCGCCACCTCGCGAAAGGCCTCCCGGAGCCGAAGGCAGCCCTCAGTGCTCATCGCCCCGTTGTAGAAGTCGAAATGGAGATGACCCACCTCGGCTGTCTCTTCGTACCAGATCTCCCGGTAGGTTCGGCCGATGGGCCTCGCATCTACCGCGATCGGAACCTTGGGCACATCCTGCAACCTGCCTTGGAGCAAGGTCGTGGCAGGAAGCTTGATGGAAGGGTTCTCACCCGGGATCGAAGGCGCCTTGAGGTGGGTAATCCAGAGCGCGCCATCGCCCGTCGCGCGGCAGATCGCGCCGAGCCGGCGGGCAATCACCTCGCCGGGCTCTCCCTTCAGGCCGTCCTCCTCATGGGCGCCGAAGAGATAGAACGGTTGGTCGAAGATATGATCGAGCACTCCGGGGCTTCCGTCGGCCGACCGGATGTGCCGCGCGATCTCGTCGGTGGAAGCGGACCAGTCGATCGCCCGGTCCACCTGTTTCATGGGCGGCCGGAGCCTGCCGTGCACGTCGGGACGAGAGTAGTCGAGCGGCTCCGGCTTGTGGGACGGCGTGCTGAAGTTTTCGATCATCTGGCGGAGGCACCAGGAGGCGGCGTCGCACACCTCGTTCTGGTAGATGCTGCTCTTGCTTGACGCCCGCACCGGGAAGCTGGTGCTGGCCCAAATGTCCCCGGCGTCCATCTCCGCATTGGCCTGGAGAAGCGTCACACCCCACTGCTCATCCCCCTCGAGCAGGGCCCAGTCCAAGGAAGAGGGGCCGCGATCCCCCTTGATCCCGGGATGGACGATCACGCAGACCCACTTGCGCCAAATCCTCTCCGGGATCGCCTTCTTCAGCATCGGCGCGACAATCAGGTCGGGGTCGTAGCTCTCCGCCGCCTCGGTCATCAGCTCGTCGCTCAGCGCCAGCTCGATCGAGACCTCGTGCCCGGTGTCGATCAGGTCGGTCTGGAGACGCTGACTCATGCCGTTGTGGGCGGAGGTGAGAAAGAGGATTCGCATCTTCGTCTGCTCCTGTAGTTCATTTGCTCCAGTCCGAGGACCTCTCGAACCGGTGCGAAGCTGCGCCGATGGATCGGCGTCGCCCCCAACGCGCGCAGTGCCTTCTGATGGTCCGGTGTAGGGTAGCCCTTGTGCGAGGCCAGGCCGTAGCCGGGATACTTTGCATCGAGCTCTGCCATCAGCGCATCGCGGGTGGTCTTGGCGATCACCGATGCCGCGGCGATGCTCATCGACAATGCATCGCCACCAACGATCCCACGCTGAGGCAGCGTGCAGCGCGGCAGCTTCCGCGCATCCACCAACACGAACTGCGGCGCATGGCTCAACCCCACCACCGCGCGATCCATCGCCAGTAGACCCGCGTGGTAGATGTTGATCCGATCGATCTCGTCCACCTCCGCGATGCCTACCGCCCAGGCCACCGCGCGCGTCTTGATCTCCAGCGCCAACTCATCCCGCCGGGCCGGGTCCAGGATCTTCTTGGAGTCATCCAGCCCACGCAGGCGAAACCCGCGCACGAGGAACACCGCCGCCGCCACCACCGGACCCGCCAGCGGCGCCATCCCCGCCTCGTCCACACCCGCGATATGCCGGTGGCCCGACTCCCAGAGCTTCAGCTCGAAGCGGAGGAGATTCCGCAGCCGCTGCCCCTCGGACCGATTCTGACGGCGCCGTTCGCGGATCCGCTTGGCCAGGGAGCGCGCTCCAGCCCGGCTGTCCTCCTCCAGCGCCCGGAGGATCGCTTCGGGCACCGTCGCCCCATCACGGTCGTAGCGCGCCCGTAGATCGGACAGCGACTCCGAAAGCTCCAAAGGTTCCACCGCAGAATCCATAGCAGCTATTCCAGCTTAAGCTCGTCCCAATCGGCGCCGGCGCCGAGCCAGGCGCTATAGGCCGCCCTTTGCCGCGCGGTCGGGCTCTCCACCGGGGCAAGGTAGAAGGCGTCCGTCGGGCGAGCTCCCAGGGTCACCGGGATCCGCATCAGCGATTCGCGCCGGAACAGCGTCACCTCCACCTTCTCGCCAGGTCGACGCTCCTCGCAGCGACCGACCAGCCCCGCGCCATCCACCCGGTAACCGTCGAGCGCGATCACCTCATCCTCGGCGTAGATCCCCGCGGTGGCCGCAGGAGAGCCGGTGAGCGCGCTGGCGACCAGACCCCCTCCGCGGAAGGAGAGCCCCAACCAGCCTTTGCCCTTGGCGTCTCGTAGCTCGGGTGACTTCACCCGGGGGGAGCTTCCGCCCTTGTCGTTGGACGACTCGCGAGGCCGCGAGAGGAGTTGCAACCCCACGTGGGTAAAAGGCGAGTAGTCCAGCTCCTCGGTCGAGCGGAGCGAACGGTCGAAGAAGCCCTTCAGCTCCCGTCCCGCGACCTCCGCGGCCGCCGTCTCGACACCGTCCTCCGGCACGCCGCTGCCGTCTCCGTACCGCTTCCAGAGCAGCCGCATCAGATCGTCCAGTCCGCGCGCATCGGAGGTGGCCCGGCGGATCTCCAGATCGAGCAGCGGTGCCACGATCTCTCCCTTTAGATAGTAGGAGATGGCGCTGTTGTTGGAGTTCTCGTCCGGCCGATACTGCTTGATCCAGGTCATTCGTGAGGCTTCGGCCAGCGTCTGGACCTTGCGGCCCGGCGTTCCGTGAAGCGCGGTGATCGACTCGCCCAAACGGCTCAGGTAGCGCGGCGCCGACATCAGGCCGGCCCGGCGGACGAGCAGGTTGTCGTAGTAGGAGGTCATCCCCTCGAAGGCCCAGAGCAGATCGGTGTAGCTCTCGCGGCTGTAGTCGAGCGGGACGAAGGCCTTGGGCTTGATTCGCTTGATGTTCCAGAGATGGAAGTACTCATGCGCAGCCAGGGTGAGGAAGTCCTCCCAGCCGCGCGCCGTCTGCAGGGCCGGTCGGGGAAAGAGAAGTGCGGTTGAGGCGGCGTGCTCCAGCCCTCCGCGCCCCTTCTCCGCCAGATAGATCAGAAACAGATAGCGGTCGTCCGGAAGGGCGGGCAGCTCCCCGAAGACGCCGACGCAGGCCTCGCAGACCCGCGCCACCTCTTCGCGAAAACGGGCTTCGTCGGGCAGCGTATCGCCCCAGACCACCGCCTCATGCGGCACCCCCGCGGCCCGAAACTCCAGCGGCCGGTGGGGCCCCACCTCGAACGGGCTGTCCACCAGCTCATCGAACGACCGCGCCACGAAGGTGTTGCCATGGCAGGGAAGCGCGCAGGCGGTGCGCCAGCCCTCGGGCGCCTGCACCGTCACCCGGTGCTCGGCGCCACGCAGCGAATCGACGGTGGGAAAGACGGTGGCGCCGTTGAAGTAGGCGTGGCTTCCATCGAAGTGGCTGGTGCGGACCGTCAGCTCGTAGGCGTAGACCCGATAGGAGAGGGTGATCGCCCCGGTGCCGCCGGCCACGTGAAAGCTGCTCTTGTCCGGACGGGTGACCGGCAGCTGGCGCCCTTCGGCGTCGACCGCGCGCAGCTCCTGGAAGTGTCGGGCGTACTCGCGAACCAGGTAGCTCCCCGGAGTCCAGACCGGCAGCCGCACCGTCAGGCTTGGGCTCGAAGCCGGAAAGGTTGCGTCGATCTGGATGAGATGGCTGTGCGGCTGGCTGAGCGAGACGCGGTAATGAACGGCGACGGACAT
>JBGTHI010000644.1:0-1657 GCA_041746295.1 Myxococcaceae bacterium | reverse complement strand
CGATCGGGATCGGCCGCGGCTCCGGCGTACGCGGCCGGAGCGGACAGGATCGAGAGCATGAGGACAGCGTCGCGAAGCCGGATCATCGGAGGGGGGATGGGAGCAGGTTAGGCAAGGGTTCAGGATGGGGTCAAACAACCGTCGGCCGGCCACACACCTCGGCGTTCAACGTGCTCCGATCTGCTGCGTCGTGCCGGAGCCCTGGACTGTTGCTCGCGCGGGAACTAAGACCCCGCCCGATGGATCCCCTGAAGCTTTCGCTGGAGGAGCTGCTGTACCGCCGGTTGGGCCATTTCTTCGATCAGCTCAATGGGCGCAGGGTTCCCGACCTCTACCGCGTGTTGATGGAGCAGCTCGACCGTGCCGTCGTGCGGCAGGCGTTGGAGCGCGCCGACGGCCAGCTGAGCGCGGCGGCGCTGTTCCTGGACCTGGATCGCAATACCTTGGCCCGCAAGGCCAAAAAGCTGAAGGTGGGAACGCGCCCCGCCCGCAAACCGTCAACCGGAGGTTCAACGAAATGACTCGGCTGGTCCCTTGGGTGTCGGCGTTTGCCGGCGCCACCGGCCGAAAGAAGCAGTCTTGGCTGCTGCAGTTCTTCCCCCAGCCGTGGGCCCGCAGCGAGTTTGGGGCTCTGGAGCTGTGGCAATGGGTGGGCGTCGCCCTCGCGCTGTTCCTCGCGGTTGCGGTGGGTCTACTGGTTCAACGGCTGCTGCTGGCGGTGGTGGGGCGAGTGGCCCAGCTCACGCGCTCCGGTTGGGACGACGGGGCAGTGGAGGCGGGCAGTGGCCCGGTCTTCCTTCTGGTCTGGAGCGTTTGGCTCGCGGCGATGACCCGGACCTACTACCTACAGGAGGATCCTCAAGAGTTCTTCGACGTCATCTGTCGCTCCGCCGCAATCGCCGCGGTCGCCTGGTTCCTGCTTCGGCTGCTGGACTTCAGCGCGGGCTATGTCGAGACCAACCTCTCGGGCCAACTGGCGCGTGACGTCCGCAGCCGTGGTCTGCAGACCCAGTTGGTGGTGCTGCGGCGGCTCCTGAAGGTGGCGATCTACGTCCTATCCGCCGCCCTCTTGCTGATGCAGTTCTCGGTGGTGAAGACGGTGGGTGTCTCACTGCTCGCCTCGGCGGGCATCGCCGGTTTGGTGGTCGGCCTGGCGGCCCAGAAGTCGATCGGGAATCTCCTGGCCGGAATTCAGCTCTCGATCACCCAACCTATCCGGCTGGGCGACAGCATCGTGGTGGAGGGCGAGGTCGGGACGGTGCAGGAGATCACGCTCACGTATGTGGTGGTGCGGATCTGGGACCTGCGACGGCTGGTGGTGCCGATCACCTACTTTCTGGAAAAGCCGTTCCAGAACTGGAGCCGCGACCTCTCTGAGATGCTCGGTACCTTCAACTTCTATGTCGATTATGCGGCCGACGTGGGCGCCATCCGGCGTGAGATGGATCGACTGCTTAAGGAGGACCCGGCGATCGCCGCCAAATGGAACGGGGGAAGCCAGGGGCTGGTGGTCACCGACGTCTCTCCGCAGGCGCTCACCCTCCGGATCCTGGTCTCCGCCGTGGACGCGGGAGCCAACTTCGATCTCCGGTGCCTCTTGCGGGAAGCGATGATGGGCTACCTGAACGCTCACCCGGAGTGGCTCCCCCGCAACCGC
>JBGTHI010000643.1:0-2024 GCA_041746295.1 Myxococcaceae bacterium | reverse complement strand
CTTGTGACGTTGGCAGCAGCGATCAGGAAAACGCAGAACACGGCACCGCCCAGCATCCACAATGCCAGGCGCGATTGGGGTCCGACCATGTAAAGACTCAATGGGACGAGGCTGATGCCCCGGTTCCTTTCGGTCGCCGGCCACTGATCGTTTATGCGGCGGGCGATTGCGCTCATCTCCGCCTGAGCCTGTTCGAACGTCACGGTCGGTCGAAGTCTTCCAATGACGAACCACGTGTCTCCGCCACGGACGCTCCGGCGAATATCGCCATCCTCAGATCTCGTGTGCGGCTGCCAGACGTCTGCATCGAGCCTTGCGACCTGGAAACCAGAGGGAAGGATCCCGATGATCTGAGAAGGAACCCCGTCGAGCACGACGGTCGCTCCGACCGCATCGCTCGAGCCCCCGAAACGCGCTTGCCAGAAGCGATGACTGATCAGGACGAGTCGTAGCCGCTGCTCGGCTTCTCCGGTCGAAAAGCTACGTCCCTGCACGGGCTGGACGCCGAGGAGTGAGAGCAGGTTGGGGGAGATGCTGGCGCCGACGATCTGTTCTGCCCCTTCTACTCCCGTGAGCGTAGTCGACACGGCATCGAAGGTGGCCACGTCCGAGAAGCTCTGACTTTGGCTCCGCCACTCTTCGACCTCCCACAGTGCCGATCTGCCCTCGCGAAGGTTTTGCGTCGGATCCTCGGTCCACAACATTGCCAACTGTTCCGGCGATCGATACGGAAGCGGCCGGAGCAGAACCGCATTCAGGACGCTGAACGTGGCGGTGTTGGTGCCAATCGCCAGCGCCAGTGTAGCTGCCGCGGCCGTCGTAAATGCGGGACTTTTGCGGAGCGTGCGAAGTGCATGGCGCAGGTCGCGCGCCAGATCCTCCAGCCACATGAAAGACCTGACTTGCCGACAGACATCCTTGGTCTGCGTCACGCCACCGAAGCTGCGTAGGGCCGCCCAGTGCGCGTCCTCCGGGGAAAGCCCCCGTTGGATGTACTCGTCCTTCGCTTCCGCAAGATGGCTGGCGATCTCGTCGTCGATGTCGCGATCCAGCAGCTGCCGTGAGCGAAGAAGCGCCCACAACCGCGACAAGAATGTCCGCAAGCGGGTCACGACGGGTTCTCCGAGATCTTCAAGAAGCGTTCAACAATGTTCGCTGCACGCTGCCACTGCGCCTCTTCGTTCTGGAGCTGCTTGCGCCCCGCGTGCGTCAGTACGTAGATCCTCACCCGACGACCACTCTCAGATTTGCCCCATGTGGACGAAATCCATCCGATCTGTTCGAGCTTTAGCAGCGCCGGATAAAGGGTGCCCTGGTTCAGCGCAAGCTGATTCCCGCTGATCTGTTCGATTCGCCGAGCAATGCGGTACCCGTGCAGCGGGCCGAGGGCCTCCAAAGTCTTGATGATCATCAGGCCGAGGGTGCCGTAGAGCACATCGCTCTTGTCGGGCGTCATTGTTGGGAGCCTACATCTCAGACATGTTGCTAGTCAACTGGTGAGGCGGTCGCCTGTTTCAGGCTGCCGCTTGGCTGGGTGTTAGAGACCGAATCTGCAACTGGCTGGTCACCGCGGCGTGACCGAGAATCCCTCACAAACTGATTGAGCGGGCTTTAGATTCAGGCGTAGGCTTCCGAGCAGTCGTCCGAAACATGTAGACAGACCTCGGACAGCCCTTCGGGACGTTTGGCGGTCTACACCTTCGGAGATCTGAAAGCGAACCCGCGCGACCTCCTGGTGAACTACTTCGACGCCTCGCTGTACTTCGCCAACTGGTTGTTCCTCGAAGTCGCGTTCCGGTATCCGAAAGGTGCGGTGGACACGAAGGCGTTGCGCCGCTACGCGGCGGGCCACACGGTCGACATTCGCTCCACAGCCCATGATGTCATCGTCGCCATCTCGCTCGAGAGTGACGGAGAGAGCTTTGATACTGCAGACGACGGCAGCAGCTGGTTGTCGTCGTTGATCGCTCTTCGGGCTGACATCGCAAGTGGCGACGAGCGGGCTCTCTATCTGGCATGGCTGC
>JBGTHI010000642.1:0-7338 GCA_041746295.1 Myxococcaceae bacterium | reverse complement strand
GGCGAAGAACGCACCCGTGCGGCCCATCCCGGTCTGGACCTCGTCGATCATCAGGAGGAGATCCTGAGCATCGCACAAAGCTCTGAGCCCCTTGAGGAACCCGGCGGGCGCGGGCCGTACCCCACCCTCGCCCTGAATCGGCTCAACCAGGATCGCCGCGGTCCTGGGAGAGATCGCCGCCTCCACCGCCGCGAGGTCGCCATAGGGGACGTGAACGAAGCCGGCGGGGAGCGGCTCGAAACCACTCTGATACTTGGTCTGCCCCGTGGCGGTGACCGTGGCCAGGGTGCGGCCATGGAATGAGCTCTGGAAGGTGATCAGCTCGTGGCGGTCGGCCCGGTTACGGTCCTTCTGGTAACGGCGGGCGAGCTTGATCAGCGCCTCGTTGGCTTCCGCGCCGGAGTTGCAGAAGAAGGCGCGCTCCAGGCCGGAGAGGCGGGTCAGCTGTTCGGCGAGCTGAATCTGGGGCTCGGTGTAGAAGGCGTTGGACACGTGCCAGAGCTTCTCGAGCTGAGCTTTGGCCGCGGCGGTGACGTGCGGGTGGAGGTGGCCCAGGCCGCAGGTGGCGATTCCGCCCAGGAGATCCAGGTACCGCTTGCCCTCGGAATCCCAAACGTAGGCGCCCTCTCCGCGCACCATCACCACCGGCTGCTGCTTGTAGTTCTGGAGGAGGTGGGCCTTGGCGCTGGCGATGATCTGTTCGGTCTGTCCCATGGACGGTTTCCGTATCACGCTTGCCGCTTGTGCGGTCCGCCACGCCCTGCGATAGCGAGGCATGTTCGCTTTCTTGATCGTGCCGGTGGTAGTCGGGATCGCCGCAGTGGTGCAGTCGGGGCTCAATCGCCAGATCGGCCAACGCTGGGGGCTGGCCGGATCGGTGGCGCTCACCTCAGCCGTGCTCTTTGCGGCGGCGGTCCTGCTCCTCGCGGTCAGCCGATGGGCGCCGAGCCGGCTACCCGGCTTCTTCAATGCACCTCCGGGGGAGAAGAGTTTCGAACTCTGGTTCCTGATACCCGGGCTGTTGGGGCTGGTGATTGTGGCCGGCTTTCCGTGGGCGATTCATCGGGCCGGGGCCACCCTGACCTTCGTCGTGGCGATTGCGGTGCAGATGATGGTCAGCCTGGCTTGGGACATCGCGGTGGAGGGGCAGCCCTTCTCCTGGGTGAAAGCCGCCGGGGCGGTGCTGGCAATCGCCGGGGCGGGGGTGACGACGTTGGGGCGGTAGTTGGCCGTCCGTGCCAAGGGCCTCTAGAGAAGACGGGGATCGGGTGGGCGCCTCGGGGCCCGGCGTAGTCCCCCAAGCTGCGCGGGAGGCTTCGTGGGACGCATTTGGGTTTGCCGCCCGATCCGAAGTCGCCGACCCCGGTAGAGCGGTGACCTGGTCTGGCGCTTTTGGGAACGACTGTACGAATTTCCGCGGTTTTCGCGGGTGTTTCGTACAATCGTCAGACCCCTCTGCTACGGCCCCCTGTTTCGAGGGTGGCGGATGGATCGAGTCGAACGGGACAAGGCCTGTGCGGTCTTGGCAAGCGCGCAGTACGGATGCATCAGCAGGGAGCAGGCTTTGGCCGCTGGCTTTTCTGACGATGCGCTGGGTCGGAAGCTTGTGGCGCGAGATTGGATCGAGATTCGACCCAAGGTTTACGCTTCGGCGGGAAGCCCCGAGAGCTGGCTCCGATCACTGATGGCCGCGACCCTCTGGGCCGGACCAGGGTCAGCGGTCTCTCATCGCTCGGCGGCAAGGCTGTGGGGCATCGAGGGGTTCGCTTCTAGCCGCGTCGAAATCAGCACTCCTCGGAACCTTCGATCTCCCCGCTACCGGGATCTGATCCATCGCGTCGAGATCTTCTCGAGCGTCGACCTCCGGCGGCATCAAAGACTGTTGGTCACCTCACCTGAAAGGACTCTGATCGACCTTGCGGCTGTCGAATCCGCGAGACGGCTGGAGAGCGCATTGGACCAGATCTTGTGCCGTGGGCGGGTCAGTCTCCGGCACCTTGAGCGAAGGCTCTTCACGAGGGCTCGACGCCGAGGATCTGAGGCGCTGAACCAGTTGGTGCGTGAACGAATCGCCGGCGCAGCTCCAATGGAAAGTCCGCTCGAGATCGACCTCTGGCAGCTGATCGTCGATGCCGGCCTGCCGCATCCTGTGCGCCAGCACCGGGTCTGGGAGGGAGACCGCTGCCTGGCCCGACTCGATCTCGCCTATCCCGATCAGCAGATCGCGCTCGAGGCCGACGGCTTCGGTAGCCACTCCAGCCCCCGCTCCCTACAACGAGACAACCGAAGGCAAACGGACCTCAGCATCCGCGGTTGGTGCGTGCTGCGGTTCACCTGGCACGACGTGCATCGCGAGCCGGAGCGCGTCGTCGCCTCGATCGGTAGGGCCTTATCGCCGACACTCCAGACCGGCTGAAGCAGCCCGAGTGGCAAACCCAGGTGCCCCTACGAAGCCACCGGCGAGCACGGAGGAATGCTCCGCCTCCGAGAGTCCCACGCCAAGCGCCCGCCTTCCCTACCGGCCACCCGGCACCGCCGTCGCTACCAGACTACGGCTCGGGATACCCTGGCGCCGCCATCGGATAGAGATCTATCACCGGCTCCTCGTATGGGTGAATCGCCCTCACCGCGGCGATCGCGCCCTCGAGCTGCTCCCGATCGCAGGTCACCTCGATCCGCTCTTCCGCAACCTCTTCGAGCCGGCCCAGACCACCGATCGCCGGCTGTGCCCCAACCTCAGGTTTGAAGCGGCCAACGCCCTTCACCGAAAAGCTGCAGAAGCTGTAGTTGCCGATGTGGCCTGCACCCGCCTTCCCCAGCGCCTCACGGACCGCGCCGACGTGGCTTTCGGGCACCCCCACCACCAACTTGACCCGCTCCGTCATTCCCGCCGCCTCCCTACAGAATGTACCTCGACAGATCCTCGTCCTGCAGCACCGGCGCCAGCGCCTTCTGCACGAAGGCCGCGTCCACCGTCACCTCCCGCCCCGACATCTCCGACGCATTGAACGAAACCTCGTCCAGCAGCCGCTCCAGGACCGTGTGCAGCCGGCGCGCGCCAATGTTCTGCGTTCTCTCGTTTACCGTCTGCGCCACCCGGGCGATCTCTTGAAGCGCATCGTCACCGAAGAAGATCCGGACGCCCTCGGTGTCCAGGAGCGCGGTGTACTGGCGGATCAACGAGCTCTTAGGCTCGCTCAGGATTCGCACCAGATCCGCGCCGTTCAGAGGCTCCAGCTCGACCCGGATCGGGAACCGGCCCTGAAGCTCCGGAATCAGATCCGCCGGTTTTGAGACATGGAACGCCCCCGCCGCGATGAACAGCACGTGGTCCGTCTTCACCTGGCCGTACTTGGTGTTGACGGTGCTGCCCTCGACGATCGGCAGGATGTCCCGCTGCACCCCTTCGCGCGAGACGTCCGGCCCACCCTGCCGGCCCCCTTCGCGCGAGGCGATCTTGTCGATCTCATCAATGAAGATGATCCCGGACGTCTCAGCTCGGGCCAGCGCCTCCTTGGTGACCCGGTCCATGTCCAGGAGCTTGCTCGACTCCTCCTGGATCAGCAGCCGCAGCGCTTCGGGGACCTTGGCGCGACGCTTTCTGCTCCGGTTCAACCCCAATCCAGGCAGGTTCTTGAACAGGTCCTGGAGGTTGTTTCCCAGCTCCTCCATCCCGGGACCGCCCAGCCCCTTCACGAACGGAATCTGGTTCTCCTGCACCTCCAGCTCCACCTCGCGATCATCCAACGTGCCGGCTCGCAGCTGAGCCCGGAACTTCTCCCGCTCCGCCTCACTGGGACCGATTTCGCTCGACGGGGGGGGAGGCGCGAAGCCAAAGCTCATCGGGCGCGGCGCTGAAGCGGACTGCCTGCCGGAGAGCAGCCTCATCAGCTCTTCCTCCGCCAGCTCCGCCGCGCGCTGCTTCACCTTCTCCGCCTCCTCCTCGCGCACCAGGGTGATCGCCGCTTCCACCAAATCTCGCACCATCGACTCGACGTCGCGGCCCACGTAGCCCACCTCGGTGAACTTGGAGGCTTCGACCTTCACGAAGGGCGCCTGCGCCAGCTTCGCCAGCCGCCGCGCGATCTCCGTCTTGCCCACGCCGGTAGGACCGATCATCAGGATGTTCTTGGGCGTGATCTCCTCGCGCAGATCGCCTTGGACTTGTTGTCGCCGCCAGCGGTTCCGCATGGCAATAGCCACTGCGCGCTTCGCCTCGCCCTGACCGACGATGTGGCGGTCTAACGCCTGCACAATCTCCGTGGGGGTGAATGCCATGGGCTCAAACCTCTTCGAAGGAAAGCTGTCGATTGGTGTAGATGCAGATGTCCGCCGCGATGTTGAGCGAGGCCTCGCAGATGGCCCGGGGCGCCATCTCCGTATTCTGAAGCAACGCCAGGGCGGCCGCCTGCGCGTACGCCCCGCCGGACCCCACCGCCGCCACGCCTCCGTCCGGCTCCACCACGTCGCCCGACCCGGAGAGAACGAAGGTCTTCTCTTTATCGGCGACGATCAGCAGCGCCTCCAGCTTCCGAAGGTAGCGATCGGTGCGCCAGTCCTTGCCCAGCTCCACGCAGGCTCGGGACAAGTTCTTTTGGTGCTCCTTCAGTTTCGCCTCGAACCGTTCGAACAGGGTGAAGGCGTCGGCGGTGCTGCCGGCGAACCCCGCCACCACCTGTCCGTCACCCAGCCGCCTCACCTTACGGGCGGTGGCCTTCATCACCGTCTTGTCCAGAGTTACCTGGCCGTCGCCGCCGATTACCGCGCGGTCGTCCCGCCGCACACAGAGGATGGTCGTTCCATGAAACATGCGGCTGCTCTAGCAGATCTCAGGCCCGAGGGTGGGCGTCGTCGTAGGTGCTCTGCAACAACTCGAAGCTCACCTGGGTGTAGCGCTGGGTTGTGGAGAGACTGGCGTGGCCCAATAGCTCCTGGATGGTCCGCACATCGGCGCCCGAGGCCAGAAGATGGGTGGCGAAGGAATGGCGAAAGGCGTGTGGGCTCACCTTGCGGGCCAGAGCGCAGCGTTCGACCCAGCTGTCGAGCAGCCGGGCTACGCTCCGCTGCGTGAGCCGTCCGCCCCGATGATTGAGAAACAGAGCGCGCGGCGCCTGGCCCTTGCGTCCCGCCGCTAAGAGCTCCCCCCGCCTCTCCTCGTACCGATCGACCGCCCCAATCGCCCCGGCGTGCAGAGGGCAGATCCGCTCCTTGGAGCCCTTGCCCAGCACCCGCACCACCCCGGCTTCCCGGTCGAGGTCGTGCAGGTCCAGGCCGCACAGCTCGCTCACGCGGAGCCCTCCGCCATAGAGCAGCTCCCGCATCGCGCGGTCCCGGCGGGTAAGCACCGTGTCCTCGGCGGGGGTGTCCAGCAACGCGAACACCTCGTCGATCGGGATTACCTTCGGGAGCCGCTTGGGCAGCTTGGGGCTGCGCACGCGTCGCGCCGGGCTGGCGGCGATCCGGCCACTCTTCTGGAGGAAGGCGTAGAACGATTTGAGCGCCGCCAACCGCCGTGACCGCGACGCGGCCGAGAGTGTGTCGGTGATCCGCGAGAAGTAGGCCCTCAGCGTCTGATGGGTCACTTCGTTGAACCCCAGGCCCAGCTCCCGGAGGTACCGTTCGAAGGCCCTCAAGTCCACCAGGTAGCCCCGAACCGTGTGCGGCGAGGCCGCCTTCCTCGTCTGGAGGTGATGGCGGAACAGCGAGATCTCGTCCTGGGCCATTGACTAGGGCAGCTCGCGATCGGCTACGTAGATCCCGGGCCGCTTCCGATCGCCCAGCGCGTAGACCACCTTGGAGCCTTCCGGATCGGCGAAGATCGGTGGCAACAGCGCGAGCTGGTCCAGCGTCTTCCGCTCCCCGGACTTGAAGCGGTAGAGCGCCAGATCATAGAGGTCCTGCTCGAACTTGGCGTAGCTCACCAGGAGCCGCTCGCCATCGTCGGAGGTCCGGAAGCTATAGACTCCCTCCAGGAGCTTCTTCGGCGGCTCCGGGGGATTCTTGCTCAGCTCTACCGACAGGAGATCGCAAGCCCGGCCTTCGCGGATGCAGCCCGAGCGCAGCAGGAGCCGGCCTCCCCCTGCTGCCATCGGCGCAAAACCATACCCAAACACCCCCGCCTGTACCTTGGTGGCCTTCTCCGCGCCCAAGGGATACAGCATCAGGTCGACGGAGAAGATCGGCTGAAGAAAGCGGGCCAGGAACGCCAGGCTTTTCCCATCCGGGCTCCAGGCGAAGTTGGGGACCAGGCGGCCCACCTGCTTGGGCGGACCGTCGGGGAGCTGCGCCACGCCCATGGTGCCGGCGCGGTTGTGGACGTTGTAGATTTCCAGATAAGCCAGCGCGCCGGAGTTGGGAGCGAAGGCAAACTCCTGGACCTTAGGACCCAGCTTGCGACCCACGCCTCCGGAAGCGGGCCCCACCGTGAGATCGCCCAATACCTCCGGCCGCCCGCCCTCGACGCGAGCCAGATAGCGGCTGTCCGGCGAGAAAGCGAAGCCGGTGACCCCCGGCGCAAGAAGCTGGGACTTGAACGATGCGGAGGGCGCCAGGAACAGCTCATAGGTCGACCGCACCCTCTCGCTGCGTTGGGTAAAGGCCACCTGCTTCGAATCCGGCGAGACCAGGTAGTCGCCCACCGACTCGCCGACCTTGGAAGGCACCCCGGAGGGCGCCTCGGAGGGCACCTCCTGCGAATGGGCGCCGAGCCGCAACGCCAGCAGCGCACCGCCCGCCGCGATCCGCCGCTTGAAGAGCAGATAGCTGGAGTCGGGCGCAAAGAGCACATCCTGCACCTCCCCCGAGACCGAGCGGAAAGGGCCTTCCGGCAGCGTCCCCAGCTTCAGCACCCCCCCTTCAACAAAGGCCAACCAGCGCGAGTCGGGACTGATCAGGCTGTAGGTCACCCCCTCGCCCAGCGTCTTGGGCTCCGAGCCCGGCACCTTCAAGTCGGCCGCCCTCAACGTGCCGGACTGTCCGGCGGGATTGTAGCCCTGGAGGAACAGCACCCAGCGCGAATCGGGGCTGAAGGCATAGCCTCCCGGGACATTGGTCACGCCGGTTCCCACTGCGCGCGGCTCGCCCCCCGGGTCCGAGGCCACCGGCGCGACGCGAAGCTCGCCCAGGAGCATCTGGGGGGGAACTCCATCCAGCCGGGGCTTCTGAGCGTTTTGTAGGAAAGCCGCGAACTGGCCGTCGCGGGTCAAGCGGAGATCCCGGGCCGAGCCGCGTGCGACAGGCCTGCCCAGCCCGCCGATCAGCCGCGCACCTCCTGAGTCTTCCGCGCCGCCTTTCTTGCACCCGGCCGTCCCGACCGCCGCCAGCAGCGCCACCACCGCG
>JBGTHI010000641.1:0-4668 GCA_041746295.1 Myxococcaceae bacterium | reverse complement strand
CGATCACCTGGCCGGTCCGCAGCCCCTTGCTGGCCTGACCCAAGCTGAGCCACTCCAGGCGGTTCGCGGGCAGCGATAGCGCCGTGGAGGTGGGATGGTCGGAGGCGGGGCGGATCAGCAGCAGCTCGGCACGGCCTCCGGTGCCGGCCTTCACACCGAGCAGACGCGCCGGCACCACCCGGGTGTCATTAAAGACCATTAGGTCTCCAGGGCGCAGCCTTTCGGGCAGATCGACGATCAACCGGTCCTCCAGTGCATCACTCCCGCGTGAGGCGCAGAGGAGCCGCGCCCCATCCCGTTTCTCGGACGGGGCCTGCGCAATCAATGCCTCAGGAAGTAAGAAATTGTAATCGCTCAGGGTTTCCACGGTTACCGCTGCTTTACGCCGGAACAGAGCGTCAGGCCAGACCCTCACCGACTTGGAACTCTCAACGTTCGAGACAACCGAGCGCTCGAACTGCCGACAATCCCATGGGAGTCCGGCCATTTCGTCTTCAATCGTCCAGCCGCTGGGAGCAGGCACCGGGCCGCTGACGGCCAGGGCTTCGGCCGCCGATGGTCCCAAGCAGCCTGCACCCCCCGAGAAGCAGCAGCTGATCCTGAACGAGCTTCGGCTGCGGGAAGCACAGGTCCGGCGCGACTACTCGACCGAGCAGGAGAAGCTGCGCGCCTGGCGGCAGCAGCATGGCGGATTCGACAGCATGGTCCGGTTGGGGGCGGCGGTCGCCACGCCGCTCTCCATCTTTCGTGGACGCGCCCCCACGTTCGAGACCTTCAAACGCCGTCTCACCGATCCCGAGCTGCTCCGAGAGGCCCCTCAGCGGCAGGAGCTCAAGCGACTCGAAGAGAAGCTCAAGGCTCTCGCGGAGGCATCGAACGCGGTTGTCGAGGGGCGGGCCATCGACGCCTCCGGGCTAGGCGCGGACTACCATCTCAAGGAGCTGTCGCAGGTTCAGTCGGGGAGCACGGAGCACCTCGACCCACGCACGCTGATAGCCGAGCGGCTCGCCGGCCTTCAGGCTTCCGCAGCCTCGGGGAACCGTGGCCTGGCGGGAGACCTGTATCTGGGAGTCGTTTCTCTCTACTCCGCCCTGCCGGGTCCCGACGGCACCAGCGTCTCCCTGATGGGGGGCGAGCCCTCCTTCACCGAGTTCATCAATCAGCTCATCACCGCGGGCGTCGTCGCGAACCGCTCTGGGTTGCTCTTCACCGCCGACCAGCTGCTCGGCGCGGAGCGACGCCTTCGCAGACAGTGGAGGGCGATCTCCGCTTTCGTTCCAGAGGCGGGCAAGACCTTCCCGGGGCAGAGTTTCCGGAAGGAGGTGGAGCGGCTGCGGGCCCTGGAGCGCTCTCCGCTGCATCGGGAGATCCTGGAAGGCTCGGCGCTCGCCGACGCCGGGTCGCTCTTGCGGGCCGTTCATTCGCCTCGTGACTTTAGGTCCCTGATGAAGAAGGCGGCTCTCGGGCTGGCCCACGTGTTCGACGCCCCTGAGACGTGGGCGATGATGGCGGTGGGAGCTGTGACCCACGGCCGCCTGAGCGGGCGCATCCTGAAAGGCCAGGCCCGCGGAGGAGCGGCGCTCGCCAAGGCACTGCTTGAGAAAAAGCTGTCTCTCGCGCTGGTCGGAGGGTTCGCTGCAACCGCAATGATCGATGGTGCCGCCTTCCACGCCGGAATGAACCTGTTCAATATGTCCCGGGGAAAGCGCGAGCGCGCGGACTGGAGCGCCTTGGCGTTCGCGCGTTCGGGCCTAGTGACCGCGCTGACCAGCGCGGTCGGCGCCCGCCACCAGGTCCGAGACCTCAAGCTCGGAGCTCAGCTGGCCAACGCCGGCACCATGAGCCGGATGGGCTGGAAGGCGCTCGAGCAAGGGCGATACCTGGGAGAGGAGTTGGGCGCGCTGTCCGGTGCCGCGATCACCGAGGCCTACCTGCGCACCGGCGAGCTGGCCCAGGCGAAGCAGATCCTGGCGGACAACGTTCAGTTCCTGGTGGCGATGCGGATGCTCCACGGGGCCAAAGGGCTTGTCGAGAAGAGTGGCATCTATCAGGACCTCCAGAGGAAACTGGCACAACGCGCGGTCGAAAAATTCCTCGCCAACGTGATCGAGACGGTCGAAAAGATCGAGAGGGGAGAGGCGAGCGAAGGCACGGAGCGGGTCGACCTGCGGGCGCTCGGCGAGGCGCTGGCGGCGGCGGGAAAAACCGAGGAAGTTCGAAGGGCAATAGGCGACTACAGCGGGAAGCTGGTCGACAATCTGTTCTCCGGCGAGGGGCTGACCCTACCGGACGAGCTCAGGGGAAGGGTCTCGGAGCACCTGGCGGTGATCCTGGATCCCTCGCAGACGGTCGCCGACCGGGCGGCACACTTCGAGAGCCTTCGCGGAGAGCTAATCGACCGGAACGAGCTCTACACCTTCCAGAGCAATCGCCTGGGCCCTGAACAGCGCAAACCCCTCGATACCGCACTGGGGGATAAACTGGAGGGGCTCGAGGGGTTCGCAACCAGGGAAAACACCCGGCAGCTCAAACAGCTCGCGCTCCACATCCAGGGGCTGGGGGCCGCCGCGGTGGCGGCGGTCGGTCTCCTCCGCGGCATGGGGCATCGCTTCAACACGCCCGACGGGCAGATGCTCTACAACCGCGATGTGATCGCCGACTCCGACCTGATCGGCCTCATCAAGACAGTGGGGCAGGTCTTCGGGAACCTCAAGGGCGCGATGACCGCCGACTCCCTGCTCACCAACGCGTGGCTCAAGACCAAGCTGGAAAAGCTCGGCGAGCGGTTCGATCAAGTACCGGGCACCTCCTTCGACGCATACCGAGCGATCGACGGACTTCTCAGCGCCTTCCCCGAGCTTCAGGCCAACATGCCCCCCCTCCCCAAGGGCATCGCGGAAGACCTGTTCCGTAGGTCGCTCAAGGGGGAGGACATCACCGACCAGTACGAGTTCCTGGACTCGTCAGGCGCGGTCATGAAGAAGGAGGAGGACTACAATCCCCTGGATCATCCCGTCGATGCGGGCACGATGGCGCAGGGGTACATCATCCGGGACCGGCAGACCGGCAAGGTCTACTGGACCAAGCTGTTCTTCCCGGACGCTGCGGACAAGATCGAACGGTCGGCGGAGGTCACGCGGGCCACCCTGCAGATCGCCCAGGCGCTCGAGAGCGTGCGGGACCACTCCTTCACGCTCCTCAAGCGACAGTTCAAGACCGCCACCCTGCTCAAGATGCTGGAGAACACGCTTCCGGCCGGAATCCGGGAGTTCAAGCGTGAGACCCATCCGCACGGCGAGGCGGACAACGCGATCGACTACGGGGAAGCGGTGCGGGACGACTCGCGCATCGCCGCGCCGAAGATCTACCAGGTCGGTGAACATCACCTGATCATGGACCACGTGATCGGGGACTCGCTGGACGTCTTCGCGAAGCGCTTCGCGACCGCCGAGATCGCCCAGAAGTTCGAGCGCTGGAGGCCCAAGCTCGACGTGACGAACGAGGCGGAAGCCCTGGCCCGGATACCTGCCGCCTCCGAGCTGCACTTCGGGCTCTCCCATCCGGAAGTGGTCGGGAAACCCACCAATCAAGGTGATCATTTCCTGGTGGAGCTCAAGTTCGACTCCAAGACGCAGCCCACGGGCAAGTTGAAGATCTTCAAGTCGGGTGGCCGTAGCGAGGCGGTAGGACCCGCCCCGGATCTGTCTCCCGGTGGGCTCAAACGGCTGGTGAACAGCCTCAACAACGGCACCGTGGCCATCGGCCTGCTGCACAACCTGCTCCACGGCGATCAGACCTACAAGAACGTCCTGATCGCTCCCGACGGCGTGCACCTCATTCCGCTCGACTACGGGAACATCGTGAGCGTCGGCTCCCACGATCTGACCGCGCCCTTCAAGCTCCTGGGCGGTTGGGCTCTCCACGATCCCGAGCTGATGGCGGACGCGCTGGTCCAGGTCTCCGATACCCGCCATGCCACCGAAGCGGAGATCGGCGCTCTCAAGTCGCGATTGGAAAGCCGCTTCCAGGAACGGATGGATGAGAAGGCGGATTTGAAGGCCGCGGCCCTGGAGGGGCTGCTGATTGCCGGCGAGCACGGCTTCAACGGCAACTACTTCCAGATCCTCCGGGCGATAGCGATCCAGGCCTTCTCGACCTACAGCGCGAAGACCGAGTACTTCAATCCTCCTCACGGCAACATCGTGCAGGGCTGGTCCGAGGGGCGACCCGACCTGGTCGCCGCCGCGCTCATCCAGACTTCGGATCAAGCGAAGAAGCTCCAGCCCTTGGAACGGTTGGCGAAACAGGAGAGCCTGTACCAGACCCTGAAGGGGCTCAATCTGACCGAAGCGCAGCGACACAACCTGGACAGGCTGATCCCAACACTCAACGAGGATGTCCTCGGACCCAACGGCCTGGATCCGATCGCGCCGAAGGTCGAAAGGAGGATCCGGAAGTGGTTCGACTCGCAGGCCGAGATGAATCAGGCGAGCCCGCTCAAGAAGCTGATTGGCCGGAGCTCGCTGATCGGAGAGGACCACATCATCGCTTCCCGCTGGGTGCGAACCGAAGCGGCCTACACCACCGCCTTGAGCACCTTCTTGCCGACCAAGTTCCTCGCTCGCCGGCTCAAGGATCCCTACGTCAGCAAGATGTTCGATCAGGCCC
>JBGTHI010000640.1:0-7142 GCA_041746295.1 Myxococcaceae bacterium | reverse complement strand
TGGGCCTGCGCCGTCCGCTCTCCGCCGCCGCGTTGCTCGAAGCGGTCCACCCCGAGGCCTCGCTCCACCTGGATGCGCGCTTGCTGCTGGCTCAGCTGCAGCACAAGGAGAGGCGAGACGGAGAGGCCAGCGTGATTCTGCGTGGCATGCTGTCCGAGCCGGCGCTGGATGAGCGACCCACGCTTCGCGATCAGGTGCTGTGGGAGTTGGCGCGGGTGGAGCGGAGCGCCGGCCATCGCAATGCCGAGCGGGAGGCGCTTCTCGCGCTCTGGTCCGAGCATCCCACCTCGCCGTTCGCTAGGCGTGCCTCGGCCCGGCTGTCACGCCCAATTCCCGTCGCCGCGTCAATCCACCGTGCCGAGGCGCTCGTCGAGATGGGGAAGGTAGCGGAGGGGCTGGCGGCGTTGCCGTCGCGCTCCCGGGTGGGCTCGTTGCCGGGAGCCGACGCCTGCCAGACGCAGACGGTGGCGGGAAAGGCCTACCGCCGGCAGCGCCAGTACGCCAAGTCGATCAGCACCCTCAAGGCGGTGGTCCGCGCCTGCACCGACCCCTCCGTTCTTCCCGAGGCGCTCTTTGCCTTAGCGGATGCGCAGTCGATCGGAGAGCCCAAGGGCGCGGTCGGGACCGCGGATCTCCTGGCCAAGCGCTTCCCGGAGCATCCGTACGCCGACGACGCGCTGTTCCTGAGCGCGCAGATGGTGAAGCACACCGATCCTGCGGGTGCGGCCGAGCGGTTGGCGGCGATCTCGGAGCGGTACGGCGACTCCAATGCGGCTCCCGAGGCGGCCTTCCAGCTGTTCTTGACCTACCGCCATCAAGGTCAATCCGAGCGTGCGCTCGAGGCTCTACAGGACGTGCTGAACCGGGTGAGTGCCGGCGAGCTTCGGCAGCGGGCACGATACTGGCGCGCCCGGATGCTTGAGCCTACCCGCCGTCTGGAGGCCGAGCTTGAGCTGGAGCGTTTGGGAGAGGAGCACGCCGGGACCTTTCATGGGCTGTTGGCGCGCGCCCGCCTGACCGAGCTCAACCCCGAGCGCGCGCATGATCTGACCACTCGGCTCGCGGCACGGGCGGCTTCGGCGGAGGCCAATCAGGAAGCCGGGCTCGAGTTCAACGCTCACATCGCGGCCGGGGCGGAGCTGCTTCGTCTCGGTCTTCCCGGTGCGTCCGCGGAGCTCGCGGCCGGCGCCAAGCGATTGCCCGAGCTGGAGCAGAGCCAGCTTGTCCAGCTGATGGCGGAGGCCACGCCGTCCGGAGAGTTGCGGCAGGTGATCTCGGGCCTCTCGCGAGCCTCCGGGCTGGGCGCTCTCAACCAGCAGACGTTGCCGCTTTGGAAGAGCGCCTATTCGTCCGCCTACCGCGGGCTGATCGAGCACTCCGCTGAAAGGGTAGGGGTCGATGCGCTGTTGCTGCGGGCGCTGGTTCGCCAAGAGAGCCAGTTCCGTCCCGAAGCCCGATCCCCGGTTGGGGCGATGGGTCTGGCGCAGGTGATGCTGCCCACGGCTATGGAGGTCGCCGCTCGCCACGGATTGGGTGAAGTGACAGAGGAGGCGCTCTTCTCTCCGAAGAAGAATCTACAGATTGGTTCCCTGTACCTCCGTGGGCTGCTACGCCAGTTCGAAGGCGAGCCGATCCTCGCGGTGGCCTCCTATAATGCGGGGCCGGGGGCGGTCCGCCGATGGATTAGGGGGGGGCGGTTCGCGGGGGAGTGGGACGCGTGGGCGGAGGACATTCCAATCACCGAGACCCGCGAGTACGTGAAGCACGTTCTGGGTGGCTACGCTGCCTATCGCCTCTTGGATAAGCCCAAGGAGCCGGCCACCTTGGCAAGCCGACGCTGAGCGACCAGAGAGCACTCTATGCAAAGCGTCGGGACTCCAGCGTTCTGGATTGGCTTCGCCGTCGTGGTGCTGGGAATGCTGGCGCTCGACCTGGGCATCTTCAACCGCAAGGCGCACGTCATCCACGTGAAGGAGGCGCTGACCTGGACTGTGGTCTGGGTGGCGCTGTCGATCGCCTTCGGGCTCGGGATCGGCTGGTTCATTGGTCCGGACAAAGGGCTGGAATTTTTTACCGGCTATCTGATCGAAGAAGCGCTCTCGGTCGACAACATCTTCGTGATGCTGGTGGTCTTTTCGTACTTCTCTGTACCGGCGTCGCTGCAGCACCGGGTGTTGTTCTGGGGAATCCTGGGCGCGCTGCTGATGCGGGCGATGTTCATCTTCGCCGGCGCGGCGCTGCTTCAGCGCTTCCATTGGGTGATGTACCTGTTCGGCGCGATCCTGGTCTTCACCGGCGGGAAGCTCCTCTTCCAGGACGAGGAGGCACACCCGGAGCGCAACCCCGTGCTCAAGCTGTTCCGGAAGCTGTTCCGTTCCGTGCCGGACTACCGGGGGCAGCACTTCCTGGTGAAAGAGAGCGGCCGCTGGCTGGCCACGCCGCTGCTGTTCGTGCTGGTGACCATCGAGGCCACCGACCTGGTCTTCGCGGTCGATTCGATCCCGGCGGTCTTCGGAATCAGCCGGGACCCGTTCATCGTTTTCACCTCCAACATCTTTGCAGTGCTGGGGCTGCGGTCGATGTTCTTCCTGCTGTCCGGAATCGTCGGGAAGTTCCGGTTCCTCAAGGTGGGGCTCGCACTGGTGCTGCTGTTCGTGGGCGGCAAGATGCTGATCGCCGACTGGGTGCACATTCCGATCTGGGTCTCGCTGGGCACCGTGGCCCTGCTGATTGCCGGGTCGGTGGCTGCATCGCTGCTGGTACCGCCAGCGCCCGAGTCGAAGCACCCTTAGTTTAGCGTGCCCAGAGCAGCGCGAGATCCAGCTCTATCTCGGCGAAGGGCTCGGCGTGAACCTTCTCTTCACCCTCATAGACGGCAATCTGAACCCAGCGCCCGATCTCCAGGTGGAATACTTCGAGCGTCTGGGCGATCGGGTTGAGATGCCACACATACTCCACCTGCTCTCGCCCGTAGGCCCGCTGCTTGCGAACCCGGTCGATGCGCTCTGTGGAGGGGGAAAGGACTTCGCAGACCCAATCGGGTGAGAGCGAAATGGCCGCGGCGTCTGGCACCTCGGGCATGCGTTCGCGGCGCCAGCCCGCCAAGTCGGGGACGAGGATGTTGGAGCCTAGATGCAGCTCGGGTTCGTAGAGCAGGACCCAACCGCCTGGCCCTCCCCGTCCAAAGCGATAGGGGGGTCCCAAGAGGCCTGCCAAATTCGTCGAGGCGTTCGCGTGTCGGATCGCGGGGCGAGGTGAAGCGAACAGATCGCCGTCGATGATCTCCCCGACCAGGTTATCGGGAAGTGCCTCGAGGTCTGAGTAAGTCGCCGGCTTCTTGAGAGGGACACCCGCCATGGCGTTGAAAGCTTGCGCCTTCTAGGGTCGGGGTTCAAGAACCCGAACCGGCGCTTTCCGAGATCGGGCAGAGGAGAGCGGTCGTTTCGGAATGTCGATGGCCGCCCTCCGAACTTTGGAAGACAAGGGTGAACGCCTTGGCCCGATGGGTGGCCTCGGTCGCGGATAATCGGTTTCCTGCCGGCCGGTCGGGCTCACGACGCAGCGCGTTCAAGTGCCTGGCGTAGCGGTCATTTCTGGAAGCCAAAGCGCTCCCAATTCCAGCTCCAACTCTTCGAAGGGCTCGGCCCGGATGCGCTCCATCTCCCCGTGGCTGCCGATGAGTCGCCAGCCAGGGTCCTCCCCCCGAAAGACCTCCAGGGTGCGGGCCACGGGATCGATCAGCCACACGTGAGCCACCTTTTGCCGGGCGTAGATGGGCAATTTTCGAACGCGGTCCACACCGGCGGTGGAGGGGGAAAGGACCTCACACAGCCAATTGGGCGCGATTGAGAGGTGTGGGCCGCGGGGAGGTTGAGGCAACCGACTTCTTCGCCACCCAGCGAGATCGGGTACGAGAACGTCGTTGCCGAAATGGAGCTCGGGCTCATCAAGGATCCACCAACCCCCCGGTCCGCCACGGCCCCGCTCGAAGGCTCCTCCCAAATCCATTCCCAGCACCGAGGCTGTTCGTGCGTGATCCAGCGCCGGCCGAGGGGAAGCGATCAGCTCCCCATTGATGATTTGACCAGTGATTCCTTCCGGGAGGGCTTCGAGCGCTCGGTACAGGTCTTGCGTCTGGACAAGTGCTTGCATGGAGCCACCTTATCATGCTCTTCGAAGACCCTTGGGACGATGATCCGCCCCGGCCCGAGCCTCGGCTGCCCATCTTGGCAGAAACCTGGGGAGCCGATGGACGAAGACCTCAATGCCCTCACCCGAGAGCAACTGATCAGCGAGGTGAAGCGTCTACGAGCGGGGATCCGGGGACACCGCGACAGTTCCCGTCATGAGCTCTGTTGGCACCATCCCGAGCTCTGGGGTCTCCTTCCCGAGCGCACGGACCCTCTGCCCACGATTCCGGAGTGGCCGCAGTTTTTGCGCGGATGTGTCCGCTACCGGGAATCCCTCGATGAGCAGCTGCCCTCGGCCCCCCGGTCTTCGGTCGAGTTTGGGAACGAGGGCTGATCGCTTCATCGGAAAGGCCGCCGAAGCTGACGCGGGCTTCCCCGACGAAAGAATCCTGTAACCAATCCGGGCTAGGTTGGCCGCCTATGAACAATGACCCTCGGCGAAATCGAAGTGGATGGCTACTCGGAGCGATCGCCACAGTGCTGTTGAGCGGAGGGGCCTGGGCTCAGAGCCAGGTCCCCTCCAGCGGGCCGGAAGCCAAGGCCTTCTTGGAGAGCGTGAATCGAGAGCTGGAGGCCCTCAGCACCCGAACCTCGACCGCCGAGTGGATCAAGTCGACCTACATCACGCCCGATACCTTGCAGAGCGCGGCCTGGGCCAACGAGGCGATGATGGGTGCGGTGAATCGAAGGATTCACGAAAGCCTCCGCTTCACGCAGGCGCCGGCCGATCCGGTAACCGTGCGCGGACTGAAGCTGCTGCAACTGGCCGCCTCTCCGCTCCCCGCGACCCAAGATGCGAAGAAGCGTGAGGAGCTGGCCGGCCTCGCCGCCCAGCTGGAAGGCATGTACGGGCAGGGTAAGTGGTGTGGCCCGGCGGGGCATGCCGGGAAGGCTCCCTGCCACGACCTGCAGGAGCTGGAGAAGGTGCTTGCCAAGAGCCACAGCTACGCCGAGCAGCTGGACGCCTGGAACGGCTGGCACACCATCGCCCGGCCCATGCGACCGCTCTACCAACGGCTGGTGGAGCTCGGGAACGAAGGGTCACGTGAGCTCGGTTTCAAGAATCTGGGCGAGCTGTGGAAGGCCGGCTACGAGATGCCGACGGCCGACTTCGAGAAGGAGACCGACCGGCTCTGGACGGAGGTGAAGCCCTTCTACGACGAGCTCCATTGCTTCGTGCGCGGTCGCTTGAGCGCCCTGTACGGAAGGGAGAAGGTCACAAACGACGGACCGATTCCCGCCCATCTGCTGGGCAACATGTGGGCCCAGGAGTGGTCGAACCTCTACCCGCGGCTGGAGCCATTCAAGGGGCAGGGAAGCCTCAACGTCGACGCCGCCCTCCGCCAGCAGCGCTACACCCCCGAGAAGATGATCAAGTTGGGGGAGGCCTTCTTCACCTCCCTGGGTTTCGAGCCGCTCCCCAAGAGCTTCTGGGAACGGTCGATGCTGCGGAAGCCCCAGGATCGCGACGTGGTCTGTCACGCCAGCGCCTGGAACCTCAACTCGCGCGACGATCTGCGCATCAAGATGTGCACCGAGCCCACTGAGGAGGATCTTCTCACCATCCACCACGAGCTGGGCCACATCTTCTACTACCAGTCGTACCGGTCGCTGCCGTTCCTCTTCCAGAGTGGCGCCAACGACGGCTTCCACGAGGCGGTGGGCGACGCGATCCAGCTCTCGATCAACACCGACTACTTGAAGAAAGTGGGGCTGCTGGGAAAGAGCCCGGACAGCCGGAACGGCAAGTCGGCGCTGATCAACAGTCAGCTCAAGAGCGCGCTGGAACGGGTGGCCTTTCTTCCGTTCGGAAAACTGGTGGACCAGTGGCGCTGGGATGTCTTCTCCGGCAAGGTCCCGCCCGATCGCTACAACGCTTCCTGGTGGGCGCTGCGGCTCAAGTACCAGGGCGTGGCGCCTCCCAACGCGCGGTCGGAGGCCGACTTCGACCCCGGAGCCAAGTACCACGTGCCGGCCAACGTCCCCTATGCGCGCTATTTCCTGGCGCGCTTCCTCCAGTTCCAGTTCCACAAGGCGATGTGCGAGGCGGCGGGGCAGAAGGGGCCGCTTCACACCTGCTCGATCTATGGAAGCGCGGAGGCCGGGACGAAGCTGAAGGCGATGCTCGCCCTGGGCGCGAGCCGTCCCTGGCCCGAGGCACTGGAGACGCTGACCGGCGGCAGGCGGATCGAAGCGGGCCCGTTGCTCGAGTACTACGAGCCGCTCAGGACCTGGCTGCGGAAGCAGAATGCGGGGCAGCGCTGCGGCTGGCGGTCGGAAGACTAGGGAATGGGATGCAGGCTCCAGGTTCCAAGCTTGGTCGCTGTTCAGCCATGAGGGACGCTTACCGACAAAAGTAGACTTGTCGGCAAAGGTTCACCTAGATTTCCCACCGCCCCCGGTGTTGTGCCGGGGTGTGGGGGCCGCCCCCGTCCGACACGCAAGGAATAATACGCATATGGCAACTGGTACCGTGAAGTGGTTCAACGATGCGAAGGGCTTTGGGTTCATCACGCAGGAGGGTGGGGGTGAAGACGTCTTCTGCCACCACACCTCGATCATGATGGACGGCTTCCGCACCCTCACCGAGGGGCAGAAGGTGGAGTTCGAAGTGGTGCCGGGACCGAAGGGGCTGCAGGCGCAGAACGTTCGCGCGAGCAGCTAGCGGCGCGTTTCCCGCTCTCACGAGGGGCAGCTTTCGCTCGGACCTTTGCTTGTGTGCCCAACATGGACGTTCATGGCGAGGCAGTGGATGGCAAAACGATTCTGGCTCCTGGCCGCGGCGACAACCGGGCTCTCCTGCGCGGCGGCTCCGGCACCCAGGGAGAAACCCGAGTTGAGCGACAAGGCAACGTCCCGAGCGATTCCGGTGGAAGCGACCATCGCCGCTCTAGTCGGTCAGCAAGGCGCGGGGGCGGAGCCGCGGATCCGGCGCGGGGTGGACGCGGCCGC
>JBGTHI010000639.1:0-6048 GCA_041746295.1 Myxococcaceae bacterium | reverse complement strand
TGCCCATCGCATCCTCGCGGGCCGGCGCCTTAGGCGTGGAGGGTCGCGGGCGCATCGACCGCCTAGAGGGAAGCGGAGGCGGGGTCGCTTCCGCTCGAGGTGCCCGCGGAGGCAGTGGAGGGGGAGGCGCAGCAGCAAGGCGGGCCACCGCGCCGGGGCGTGACTTGAGCTCAATCCGCTGAGCACAGACCATCGCGTAGAGGAGTCGGTCGGTGTCGACCGCGCTCAAGGGGCCTCGTGCCCGCAGCTCCGCCACGGTGGCACGGCCGTCCAGGCCGGCGATCATTGCCTCCTCCTCTTCATCTAGCCCGCTGGGGAGCTCGCCGGGGAGTCCGCCGATCAGGCCACCGCCTGGATCGAGCGGATGCACGTACAGGCGGTCCACATCGCCCAGCTCGCGCCGAAGCCGTTCCCGATCGTAGGCGCGGCGGATCCCCTCGTAGAGAATCGCCTGGGGCGTCAGATCCAGCTGTACCGGCTCCGAAGGCGGTTGGAGGGTGGGGTTGAACTGGTATTGGCCGTCGACCCAAGCGAACAGCTCGAACAACTTGGTCCTCAACTGGAGGTCGAGCGCGTAGATCAGATTGTGCGGATTGATGCAGCCCATCTCCAATAGAACCGTGCCCTGCTGGCGGGAGGAGGCCTTCATCCGCTCCAACGACTCCGCACACTGGTCCTCGGAGATCATACCCTCACGGACCATCACCCGGCCCAGGCACTCGGAGAGCAGGTTGCTCTTCACCAGCTGGAGGATCCCTTCGCGAAAATAGACGATCTTCTTGATCCGATCGCGGCGGAGCAAAAGGGCTCCGGTTGCCTTCCAGCGGGCGGTCTCGGCCAGCACCTTGGGGAAAGGTTGGGCGCGCAAGGTGCCGGCCATGGGTGCGCGGCTCGCCGGCAGGCTGTTCACCTGCTCCACGCCGGTCACCTCTTCTTGTGCCTCGCGGTCCGCCAGCTTCTCGGGGAAGGAGAGCTCTTCCGAGCGCGAGGGTTCGGCGGTGGGAGGCGGGGTGGGGTAGCGATCGCCCAGGGCCCGATGGAGCTCCGAGAGCAGGGTCTGTGCTCGGAGTGGCTGCGAGAGGACCGCCGCCGCGTTGAGCTCGCGACCCACCTCTCGGGCCTCCTTCAGATCGGAGGGAGCAGCGATGAGGATCACCGTCACGCCGCGACCTTGAGGCAGCGCGCGGATTCGATGCACCAGCTCGGCGCCGCCCAGCGTCGGAAGGTTGAGCTCGGTGACGATGGCATCGAAAGACCGTCGAGAAAAGGTCTCCAGCGCCCAGTCGCCGTCCGGCTCGGCCGCGACGGAGAAACCGCGACTTCGAAGCGAGTCGGCGATGGTGCGGCGGATCGCCGCGTTTCCGTCGACGATCAGCACCGCCGCTGCGCCATCGGCTTCTTTCACCCGCGACCCTCCTCACGCCTGAAGATGCGAGCATACACGGCTCTCACTCGACCCGCCCATTCGCGGTACTCGGCAAGGAACGTCTCGGCGCCGCCCTGTTCCCAGTAGCCGAGTCGCCGCGCGAGCTGCGCCAGGGGCTTTCCGGCGGTGGGCAGCAGCGCCAAGGACTGCCCGTGAACCAGCCGCAGCCTGCTCTCGACGCGCCGGTGAAAAAGATAGCCCTCGCGCAGGATCTCACCGTCTTCAAAGGGTAGGAGGCCGCGGTCCACCAGCGCATCCAGTGCGCGCAAGGTGCTGGGGCTGCGGAGCGAAGGGTCCAACCGGCCGTGCAGCAGCTGGAGGTACTGCGTGGAGAACTCCACGTCCACCAGCCCTCCATGGCCGGTCTTGGGATTGGCCACCTCGTGGGTCTCTTTGGCGATCTCACGCTCCATTCGGGTGCGGAGTCGGTCGATCTCAACTGCCGCGTTGGGTGGCAGCGGTCTCTCGAAGGTCAACGGCTCGATGATCTCCCGGCGGATCCGTTGGCCCAGCTCGGGATCTCCCGCCACCGGTCGAGCCTTGATCAACGCCTGTCTTTCCCACAGCTGCGCGCGCTTGGAGTGGTGATCCCGGAAGGCTTGGAAGCTGACCACCAACGTGCCCTGATTGCCCGAAGGGCGCAGTCGCGTGTCGACCCGGTAGAGCGTCCCTTCCCTGAATTGCAGTTGTAGGAAGGAGAGGAACCGTTGGGTCAGCTTGCCGAAGAACTCGCGCGCGCTGATCCGGCCGCGGCTGCCCCCGGTGCTTTCGTCTCCCAGCCTGCCGCTTCCCCCGTAGACGAAGATCAGGTCCAGATCGGAGTGGTAGCCCAGCTCGGCGCCGCCCAGCTTGCCCATTCCCAGCATCGCCAGGGTCGCGGGCCTTCCTCCATCGAGCGGCGTTCCGTAACGTTCGATCAGCTCCGCCGAAGCCAGGAACAACGCCTGGTCCAGGACCCCCTCGGCGATCGCGGTGAGCTGGTGGGCCACCGCCGGAACATCGAGCACCCCTGCGATGTCGTTGAGCCCGATGCGGAGCAGCTCTTCGTTCTTGAACCGCCGCATCGCCCCCAGGCACTCCGCAGGATCCCGGTAGCGCTGCGCGCGGGAGAGCAGCTGTTGCTTGATCCGCTCCGGCGTCTTCGATGGCTGATCCCACTGACCTTGGATCAGCCCGTCGAACAGCTCCGGATGGCGCAGGAAGTAGCCGGAGAGAAAGTCGCTCTGCCCGAAGAGATTGAGCAGACGGCGGGAGGCAGTGGGTGTTCGGCTGAGCAGGGTAAGCGCCCCACGAGGAGCTGAGGTCGCAGTGAGGAACTCGGTGAAATGGAGTAGCGCCTGGTCCGGATCGGCGGTGCGAACAATGTCCGAGAGCCAGGACATTCCTTTTTCGAAGGGCGCATCCGGCAGGGTGGCCCATCGCTCCAGGAGGCTGAGGGCACGCTCGGGATTGTCGAAGCCGCGTTCGGCCAGCGCCTGCCGACGGCGCTCCGCATCCGCCTCCAGATCGAGCGCCAACGCCAGCAGGGGCTCATCGGGGAGGGCGTCGGTGGCCACCTGACCGAGCAGGATATGAAAGGCGGTCTTCACGTTGGTGCGGTGGCGGTTCAGCTCCGACATCAGCTCTTTGCCGCGGCCGAACCCCAGGGTCGCGGCAAGCGCTTCGAGCTCAGAGCCGGCCGGAGGAAGCCGATGGGTCTGTCGCTCCTCCGCCATCTGGAGGCGGTTCTCGACGCGACGGAGAAACAGGTAGGCCGCTTCCAGATCATCCGCGTCGGAGGCGGAGACTAACCCCACCGACTCCAGGCGGCGCAGGGCGCGGAGCGTATTCCGCTCGCGAAGGAAGGGCTGCTTTCCGCCGTAGAGCAGCTGGAGCGCATTGGCGAAGAACTCCACCTCGCGAATGCCTCCGGGTCCCAGCTTGACGTCATCTCCGCTGGAGCGGCCGCGCAGGTCGATTTGCGCCTTCAGCTGCTTGAGCTCGCTGACCGCGGAATAGTCCAGGTGCCGTCTCCAGACGAACGGCGCCAGCCCGTCCAGGAGCTCGTTGCCCAAGGCGTGCGAGCCGGCCACCACCCGCGCCTTGATCAACGCCGCGCGTTCCCAAGTTCGGCCCAGCGACTCGTAGTAGGTGAGCATCTGTGGCAGGGAGAGCGCGATCGCGCCGCTGCGGCCCTGCGGGCGAAGATTCAGGTCGACCCGGTAGCAGAACCCTTCGGGGGCGGTGGTGCTCAAGGCCTGGGTCAGCGCCTCGGACAAGAAAGCGTAGTACTGGCTGTGGTTCAGCGAGCCGCGGATCCCGCCAGTGGTCTCCCCTGCGTTCCGGTAGACGTAGATCAGGTCGATGTCCGAGCTGAAGTTAAGGTCACCCCCCCCCAGCTTGCCCATGCCGAGCACGCAGAAGCCCGGCACCGGCGCCTCCGGGCTGGGCAGCTCGGGACCTGCCGGAAGCCCATATCTTTGGATCAGGTCCCGGGCGGCATATTGCAGCGCGGCGCGGATTGCCCCCTCCGCCAGGGCCGAGGTCTCGCGACCCAGGATCTCCGGCGAGGCGGCGAGGTGGGCATCTCGCAATGCCACCCGCAACAGCTCCCGGTACTTGTAGCGCCGGAGCTGCCGATAGAAGACCGGAGGGCTGCCGGCGCCCACCCGGGCAGCCCTCGCCTGGGCTTCGCGCCGAAACGACTCCGCAGCCTTCTCGCCCATGAGCGTTCCATTGTGACCGAGCAGCGCCAGCAACGCCGGCCGCTGGGCCAGGAGGCGCGGCAGGAAGCTGCTGGCCGACATGACCGAAAGAAGGGAATGCAGCCGATTTGGGTCCCGGCTCCTTTCCAGATAGGGGAGGAGCCGCTCGAAGAGGGAGATGAACCGCTCTGGCTCTGCCGCCCTGGCCGCGTGCCGGCGGACCGCCTCAGTTCCATCGCCGCCCCATCGAAGCGACAGCCTTTCCAAGACAGCCTGAGTGGCGGGTGCGGGCTGCCAACTGGGCTCCAGGGTCGGGTCCGACTGGGAGGGTGAAAACGGACGAACAGGCACCCGAGACTCCTGAGGGCGGGAAGGGTGATACGGCAGGTCGCTTCAGACTCGGAAGCGCACTCTGGCACAGATGGTAGTGGAGACACCGTTCGCGAAAGCCCGGCCCGTGCGCTCGAGTGAGCGGAGCGGGACTTGCGACCCGATCCCATCACGTCCGGGGATCTGAAAGCTCCCGGCATACACCCTGCAAGACTCTGAGACGTGAGGCTCGACGAACTGATGGTGGGACGTACGAAGGTCTTGGTCGCGGCGGCCGTTCTGGTGGTACCCGGAGGCTTGGTGATGCTCCTGGGCTTCGTGCTCACCCACGCTCTCTGGGAAGCCCTCCAGGTGGTGCGCCGGGAGCGGCCGGGGCAGGTCCACCTCCGCGCGATCTGGGACGCCACCCGGTTCCGCGATTCCTGGCAGCGCACGCGGGCCTGGTTGTAATGTGCTGACATTTATGTCATGAAAATCTCTAGGGCCTTGGCCTTTGGTAGGGCGCGCTCCTGATCCTGCTGGCACAGGCGGAAGCCCGAGATTGGAAACATTGCGTAATTAATTGGAAATCTCTATGCTGGTCAGAATGACTAGATCGGCATCTTCATCCCCGCCCAAGCGGCCTAAATCCAGACCCAGGAAGCGTGACCCCCGTTCTGGTCGCTGGCTTCTGCAGGATGCCAAGGCATGCTTCAGCGAGCTCGTGCGGCTCGTGCGCAGTGCCGGGCCGCAGCGCGTGACGGTGCGCGGGCGGGACGAAGTCGTGATCATCTCGGCCGAAGAGTTTCGCCGCCTCAAGGGTGAGCTGACGGGTGCTGCCTTGGTGGATGCGATGCAGTCCTCTCCGCATCGTGAGATTTCCATTGAACCGACGCGTGAGCAGATGCCTGTGCGCGAGATTTCTCTTCCGTGACGGGCTGGCTGCTCGATACGAACGTCCTGTCCGAGTTGCGCCGTCCCAGGCCGGAGAAAAAAGTTGTCGCCTTCATGGCGGTTCGCCCCCTGGAACGGCTCTATGTCAGCTCAGTTACCCTTGCGGAGATCCGTTTTGGCATTGAGCTTGTGGCCGATGCCTCGCACCGTGCCGAGCTGGCGGACTGGCTCGCGCACAAGGTACGGCCAATGTTTGAGGAGCGCGTCCTGCCCGTCTCTGAGGATGTGATGTTCAAATGGAAGCTCTTGGTCGAGGACGGGCGAAAAAGCGGTCATACCTACTCACAGCCAGATCTCATCGTCGCGGCCACGGCGCTCGTTCACGGGCTGACCGTGGTTTCGCGCGACCGGAGCGAATACGAAAAAGCCCGCGTGCCATTGATCAATCCCTGGAACACCTGATCGATAAGGATGCTGGCGAGGGGAGGAGTATACGGACGTCGACGCGGTGATCTGCGCCGAGATCGAGCTGATGCGGCAGGACAAACAGCGCGCGAATCCGAGCCGGTCGATCCATCGGGCTAGCCGTCCAGCTTGTCGACCAGGGCGTTCCAGTCGTCCTCGTCGTGAGCGGGTGCCCTGGGGATCTGGGCAGAGGCGGCAGCGCGCGGTGACGAGGTCGGCTGGGTCGGCAGTTGGAACAGCACCGTCCTCTCGTCGGCCTGCTCTTCGGTG
>JBGTHI010000638.1:0-3495 GCA_041746295.1 Myxococcaceae bacterium | reverse complement strand
ACCTCGCGATCGATCCCAAAGCCCACCTCTTCACCCAGCGATCGTCCGCGCCCACCGTCGTGGCGACGCTCGCTTCGGAGCGTTCGAGGCGGGCACGGAGGCTCGTCGCTCTCGGCACAAAGGTCTGGCCATTCGCGGGTGAGAGAGGGCGTGTTCCGTTGGAGCCATTGCTCCGCCGCCTCGCGGATGAGGGGCACCAGCATGTGATGGTCGAAGGCGGCGCCGAGCTCCACACCGAGTTTCTGGGGGCGGGGCTCGCCGACGAGCTTTGGCTGTTCGTGGCGCCCAAGCTGATCGGAGCCCAGGGTCTTCCCTGGTTAGGACCGCTGAAGCTGGGTCGCCCGGCGTTGCCCAAGACGCTCTCTCTCAGGAATTGGGAGAGGTGCGGGGAGGAGCTGCTGCTCCGGCTCGAGCGGTGCCCCATTGATCAGGAGGTGTTACCGGAGCGGGCGCCGGCGTGTATCATAGTCTCAGGGAGGTAACGGCACGCATTCGGGCGAACGCGGTAGGGTGAATGGAGTGAGCGATGTCGGTGGGAGGCAGCACCAGCACGGCGGCGAGCGTAGCGACGCGAAGCGCGGCCCACCGGTCTACTGGACAGGAAGCTCGTCCGCAGCAACAAGAGGAGCCACAGCAGGTGGAGCCAGACGAGGCTCCCGTCGAGGCGAGCTCAGCTGAGCAGCGAGCAGTGAGCACTTCGCCGCGGGTCCTGAGCCAATCCGGGGAAGGGAGCGCTGGTGTACCGGAGCACGCCGCTTCGCAGGACGCCGAGGCGGATGTTCAGCGAGGGCTGCTCGCGCCGGAGCGCTCGAGAGCAGCTGCCAGCGCTTGGGAGTCAACTCGAGAGCAGGAGCTACCACGGTCTGCTCGCGTCGGGGGGGCTCTACCTCCGGAGCAATCGGTAAGTGCATCGGAGCAGGTCCACAGGCCATCCCCGGGAGGGGCGGCCGGCGCGCCGACAGACACCCATCACCCTCAAGGAGCACCTGTGGCAGCGCGCCCGGTGGTGGCGCAGCATCAAGAAGTCGATGGGGGCATCCCGGGTGGGCTCGGGTCGGAGGGCTCGAGGGCAGTTTTGACAACGTCGACTCCTGAGCCGGCAACCCGTCCGGCCGAGCCTACTGCGCCGGGCGACCTCCCAGGAGCTATTGCCGAGACAAATAGCAGGGATGAAAGGGGAGTGCCCGCTACTCTCGAGAGGACAGCAGAGCCCACTGTGCCTGGGTGGGTAGCGTTTCCCATCCCCCCGGGGTCCGGGTCCGCTGCGGCGCCAGCGCGCCCGGCCGCAGTAACGGGATCCAGTGCGCAGACAGAGCCTTTAGGCTGGCAAGCTCAGGAGGTTGTCGCCAAAGGGCAAGGGCCTGGGGCTGAAGAGAAAGCCGCGCAGGGTGCCCCGGCGGGACAGTCGGAAGTGGATGCGCGCTCCGCCGCTGCGGGCGAAACGGGGGGAGGGATGGGCCCGCCTCTGCCTCCCTCCAACGACCCAAGGGCGGCGGAAGCGGGCGACGGGGAAGAGGAAGGCCCCCATGAGCACAGCGAGGATGCCTCCGGGCCCGTCGTGCCTAGGGAGCAAGCCGGAGGAGTGGACGACGTCGGAGAGTCTCGGCAAGAGGAGGTGCCCAGCACACCCAGAGCGGTGCGTGCCGGGCAACCGGCGGACGGGGAGGGGATCGCCGTAGAGTCCGGAGCGCTGGCGGCCCCTGAGGGAGTGGTAGCCGAGCTGTCCAACCATGAGGAACCGGGGCATGAGATAGGGGCGGCTGGGGATGTTCAGCACGTAGCAACGCCAGGCGAGGATGCTGGAGCGGCTCGCGTGCAGTTGGCCCAGAGGCTTTTGACCGAGAAGTTCGGGCTTCGGGCGGATGCTACACTGGAGGAGATTTACGCTGCCGCTGCCGAGCATGAGGCGAGGGGCGTGCAGTTGGTCGAGAAGCACGAGCTGTGGCTGGATCCTCCGTTGGAACTTGAACCCAATGAACGCAACCGCGATCCCCTGCCCGAGGATCTCAAAGCGCACGTTCCAGGGGCCCATGAGTATCTCTCTCACACAGCGCGCGACAGGGAGAAGGAGCAGCTCCGAGTTCTTGAGTTGCGCGATCACCCGGAGAGGCGTATTCGGCCAGACGTCGAAAGACTCAAGGATATTGTTCCATTTCGGGAGATGCGGGTGCACCCTCACTGCTCCGTGGCTCGGGACGAGGCAGTTCCAGGGTCAGATTTGGACGGATGCCTTGTCATTGCAGACGAACCCGTTCCCCACGAAATACAGCGAGAGTTCGTCGAAGAGCTTCGACGTCAGGGATTTTCGGCTTCTACCGAAGCCGAAACAATTGAGCTTCAGGACATGGTGGATGCTTTAAGGCCTCCAACCCCGAAGGGCTCAGAATTTGTAACCGTAACCCCAGAATACGTAGACCTAGTGCGTCAGATGCTTCGCGCAGAAGGTGAGGTCGTGCTGTTCGGAACACGAGCGGAGGTGCTCGAGTACTGTCGTCAAGATCCAACTGCTCGCGAGTCGAGCATCTACCTTGCTGGTAAGGCAATCCGGGGATGAGTTTCAGAACCCGCGCCGCTCAGATCTCGAGTGCTCGGCTTCGAAGGCGGACCCGGGTTCCGCTGCTCGGTGACAACACCGACTTCCTGGAAGCTGTGCCCGCTGGGTGGGCTTTTGATTCGGATTTGGAGCAACTTCTTCGGAAGGCCGGTCTGCCCAAGAACAGCGATGCCTTCCGTCAGCTGGACGTCAAGGAGCCCCTTCTTAATCGCTAAACGGAATACCCCCGATTCTGACAGTTCGTTCAGCTACTTGGAGCAGTCCTTCGCCGCTGCGAGAGACGAGCGCTATCGAAAGGAGAGGTAGCGCCAAACGATCACAGGGAGATCAGCCGGCCGCCTGCGTACCAGAACGGCGCCTTCAACGCGGTCTGGTGGCGCTGGAGAAAAACCAGGCGGGCGTGCATCGACTCGGAGCTGAAGGTCAGGTCCCCGGGCTGCGGGGCGAAAGGCTCCTGGAAGATGAAACCGCCCTTACGATCCCCGGAGACCAGCCTGAGTTGGTCCTCTTCCAGCGATAAGAAGGCCATCGCGGTCTGCGAGGCCTGGACCTGCTCCAGCTGTGCCTTGAGCCCATCGGGGCCAGACCCCTCCGGAAAGCCCGTGGCGTTAGTGAGCCGCGCGGCGTCCAGCGCCTGGACGTCGGGCGGGAGGCCAAACGGGAAGGGGCGCAGCGTGGTCGCCTCGTAGCGCGCCAGCAGGCCGTCTCCCCCCTGGGGCAGCTTGGGTGTTGCGGCCGGGGTCGGCGCGAGAGGGTGGACGCCGTCAAAGCGTTCCAGATGGGCCGCCAGCCCGTGCACGCCTTCAAAGAAGGCGAGCCGCGCATGCAGGGCCTCTCGCACCAACTCGGTCGCCGCGCGGCCCTCGCGGAGCTGGCGCCACTCCAGAGAGGCGGTGTTGAGCGCGGCGACCCAGGCGGCCAAAGGGTGGACGATCGGATCG
>JBGTHI010000637.1:0-4473 GCA_041746295.1 Myxococcaceae bacterium | reverse complement strand
CGGGTTGTCGACCACGTCCATGTGGTCACCGCGGTTTTGGGCCAGGAAGTCGGGTCGCTTTGCCATGCTCGCCCCCTTCGGCCTTGCGGCCGCGCATCAGGCTCGTGGAGCCCCGGCACCGTCTTCCCGAAGGACGCGGTTGCCGGCCGGGCAGGACGCCCGGCACTCTTGATGCGTGGGATAATCCTACGACAACGTCGCCGGTCCTATCAACAGTCTCCCATCAGCGTCCGTACCGTCACGGCACAGTCGACGGGTGTCGTCGGATCGCAAGCAACTCGAAGCTCGCGCCGAGTGCTGGATCATTGCGCTCCCGGCTTTGGTCTGCCGGGATCGACTCCGGCCGGAAGGCACCGGACATGCTCCCACACACCGAGTATGGTCATCCGGTAGGAGACCCTCGTTTCGGCAGTCTCCTGCTGCTTTCCGACCGCATACCAAGTCGACAGGTGATCCGGGTCGAACTGCTGCTTAATCCGGGTGATCTTCGCGACGCACTTGTCCCGTGAGTCAAACGCCTCTTCAGCGTCCCAGCCGGAGGCATCGTGCACGGTCCCGCCCACCTTGGACCACAACACCCAAGCGCACTGGGCGTGCGCAACCGCAGGTAGAAGCAGCATCGCCGCGAACAGATGGGCTCCAATCATCATTACGCGCTCTCCTGGTCGAGGCGGCTCCACGGCGTGGCGCGTGGCGCGTGGCGCGTTGCAGCTGGCAGTTCACTGCGTCTGGCGGGAGTGCCATGCCCACCTTTTGATCTTGGTAACGGCAGACATGCTACGGTGGCCAGCCCATGAAGATCAAGGCACGCGACAGGCGGCCGGTGGTAGGTGGCAACTACGACCCCGACACATCTGTCATGTTCAGCGCGCGGTTGCTTCCACTACGCCACGACGGGGGCGCCAGACTTCCAGCACCTCCAAGATCAGCCGTCTGGCTGGAGTGCGGTGCCGGAGTTGGCCCATCTTACATTGCCGGGAAATCCGCTCGAGTCATCCGGAAGAGGCGGCGAACGCGTGGCGTTTACTGACATCTCGGCAATCCTCTGCGCGGACTGGGCGAAGCACCCTCGCCGTCGAGCGGTGTACGTGGCTGATGTCCGGAGGCGGACAGTTCGGCGGCTCGCGCCAGACGGGCCAAACAACGGCGCTCCCAGTTGGTCTCTCTCCGCCGTGCTCAAGAAGGCGGCGCGACTGGCGGACCATGGGGCGGTCCTCGCCACCTTCGATGCACCGCTGGGCGTTCCTGCGAGCTACTTGGAGGCCGCTGCCCAGGCGCCATCATTGGGGAGACCAACGACATTTCTTGAGCTTGTGCAACGCACACATGCGACCTCCTCTTTCTTCGAAGGCACCGCTGATGCAGCCGAGTGGAGAGTCGAGCGGCCGTTCTTTGCGGTGCCGGCCGAGGAAGGGGGACTGGACTCCTATCGGCGCGCGGCCCACAGCCATGGCGTGGACCTGTATCGGGCGATCGACAGGGCGACGGGTGCGAAGACGCTCTTTGCGAAGTCGGGCATTCCTGGCGCAGTGGGCAGCGCGGCATGCGCTCTCTGGCAGGAACTTGGTCGACTCCTGACAAAACCGCGGTTCTTCAAGGTGTGGCCGTTCGAGGGCGACCTTCGGGCTCTGCTCGCGTTGACGCCGATCGTTGTCGCCGAAATGTACCCTCGTGCTGCGTACGCGACCGCGCTGCTGGACCTGCCCATCGCGTCGCGTTATCGCCTGACGGTACCCAAGACCGATTCGGACATTCGCACTGCCGCGATCGCGGCACTCCAGGCCACGAAATGGGTTGATTTACACAAAGTCACGATCGAAGATCTGGATCCAACGAGGTCCAGCGAAGACGACTTTGATGCTTGCCTGACCGCTGCCGCAATGTTGCGCTGTTCCCTTGAAGGCATTCTCCTCGGCACTGCAGTCAAGGCCTCTTCGCGCGCCGAAGGAGCAATGCTCGGCACTGGAAGTGTCAATCTGGAACTACCTGAGCGGCTGTTCGGCGGGGGACGAAGACGCGGGAACCGACGACACGACGCGGTTGTCGTTCAGGCCGACGCCGTGACGTTTCTTTGTCCGATTGCGGGATGCCGGAAAGTGTTTGCAAAGACTCGTGGCGGGTGGGATGGCCACGTTGGGTCCTCGCGGGTCCATCCACGCTGGCACCCGGAACTCCTCGCCACGCCTGAACGAAAAAGACAATTCAAGTTTGAGTTCCCGGAGTTCTTTCGTTGATTCCTCATAAGCTCCGAAGCCGGACCGTCGCGAGTCGTCACTCGTCGTCGTCCGTCGAATCGACCCACCACCGCGATTCCTGAGCGGCGACTCCGACCACATCGCTCTTCGAACACCAACGGATGACGGAAGACGACTTGGCGTTCATCGCGGGCGCCAACGACGCGACGCCATCCTCACCGATGGCAAGCTGAAACTTCTTCGTCAGCGGGACCATCGTGTCTGCCCAGGACGGGGCGTAGTCGAGGGCATCGCGGACATCGATGGAGCGGGACACAGGCCCCGGCGCGAGGCTCCACGCCTTGAACGCAGTTGCGCCGCGCAGCTCAAGCACTCCACGCATACGTTGTTTCAGCTCGCCGACCAACGAGCTCACCATGCGCTGCGTTCGCGCCCGCGACTCATAATCGCGAGTGACGCGGTCGGCATCACCCCGGGCTACATCGTACGAGAGCTTGTCGCCGCGCGGCCGTCGGAGTCGCGGCGCGTGGAACTGGAGGCTCTGGGTCGTTCGACACTTTGCGAGCAGGCGTTCCGAGGGGCCGTCGAGCAGATCGAGTTTTTCCTTCGTCACCCGAATCTCCAACTCGAGCATCCGGGCCGGATCCACACGAACGAGTTCTCGAACAAAAGGACGAAGGGGAACCTCAAGGCGCTCGGAGTCCCAGGTCGCAAACCGGGAAAAGCGACGCATTGCCTCCTGCTTCATCAGGCTGCGCACGGATTCTCGAAGGGCCTTCAATTCCGCGCTGGCGGTCAATTCCCGCAGCTTCGCCTCGGGGAACGCCGTGTCAATCGCCTCGGGGTCGTCTTCCTCGGGCCGCGGCGGCTTCTCGATCGCTTCGAGCGCCGTCCGCAATCGGGCGCACCAGACCGTGTCTGTTGCTGCATATCTCAGATGCTCCTGGGTGAGCGGTCTTACACTCCAGTCCGTACTCTGCAATGTCTTGTCGAGCGTGACGCCAAGGAGCGTGTTCACGAGGGACGCGAGCGACAGCGTCTCTGTCGGCAAACGGTGGAATGCGATGCTCCGAGCCAGACGTAACGTGCACTCGAGGTTCTGGGCCCGTGCCCCGCCAAGGAAGCGCCTCTCGTACGACGCGTTATGCGCCCATTTACGGATTCGTTCGTTCGCCATCACGTAGGGAACGAAGTAGTCGGACAGCACATGTCCCATGCCGGGAGCCAACACGTCGAAAACCGCGACTTCTCGGCCGGCCCAGACCTGGACGAGCGCCACACGGGGCGTGGCAGTCAACCAGTCAGCCGTCTCGATGTCGATGAACAGCTCGGGCTCGTGCTGGTAGTCGCGGATTTTTGCGAGGAACCTCTCCCGGTCAGTCACGAGGTCAATCGAACAGTCCCCGCCTCGATTCATGGGTCTTCTTCCTGCAACACCTCAAGCGGTCGGGTAAAGGGCCACAATCTCGACGGGCCCGCCTGACGCGTTAGCTGTGCGTCGCTGTATGTTGAAGGCGGCGGGGCCGGATCTCCCATGGGCTCCCGATCCTAGCGCGGTCTCTCTGTCTACGCTCGGCTGGCGGGTACAATCCGCCGAATGGATCACCCGACGTTGGCGGCCACCTTCGCCGAGGTGAATGCCGATGTGTGCTCGGAGTCCGCCGATCAGCTGCCTGCACCAGCGATGCGATGAGTGCTAGCATTCGTCGCCCAGGGGAGGAGGACAATGATTCGTTCGCTCTCGATCCTTGCCGTTTCATTCTTCGTGGCGGGCTGCGGCCCATTCTTTGAACACATCCGGATCGATCCGACAACGGTAGACGCCTTACGGGTTCGGACACCCGTGTATACGGAGAACGATCTAAAGACGCGGGCATTCTCCGTGATCCAGCCGGTCACCGCGACGTCATGCAAAGGAAAGATGTGGGATCCGACGCCGACTTCTGAGGATGCCGTCGATCAGCTGCGTGTGAAGGCGGCACGGCTTGGCGGCAACGGTCTGGCGAACGTTACGTGTGAAGCGCCAGGCGGGACCACCCTCACTAAGAATTGCTGGTCCTCGCTGACGTGCCACGGGGCGGCGATTAAACTGATTCGTTAGAGACTGTCGTCGCGTTCAAAGGGAGCATTCTCCTGCAGCCAGGCGGGTGCCGACGCCGGCGGTCACACGCATCCGGTTCAGGCGAGGTACCGGTTCCACATCGTGTTGCCGAACAGGAGGCCCCGATCGTGGCGGTGCTTCCCCGCCACGAACTCCTCCAGCCGCGGGTAGGCCCGC
>JBGTHI010000636.1:0-6505 GCA_041746295.1 Myxococcaceae bacterium | reverse complement strand
TGCGTTCCGGCCCACGCGACTTGCGGAAGCTGCGGGACGCCGCGCGATCCCCTGTGGGCTTTGCGATGGGCGAACGTCGGACCGCCTCCAGCGCGGGCGCGTTCTCGCGACGCTTGTCGGCCGCGGCCTTGGCGCCGATCTGGCTGGTGAGGATCTCCGCCTCCGTGTCGTCTCGGTACGAGAAGTGGAACAGCCGCTTGATCACCAAGGTCGCGTAGGCGCCCGGCTGCAGGGTGAAAGCGACGTTGAGCTTGGTCAGGGGCTTGTTGAGCTCGTCGGGCAGCGCGCGGCCGATCACCAACTTGTGCGGGCGGATCAGGATCGGCCGCTCCTCGTGCTTGAAGTAGAGGAGCTTGGGCGCCTCCTTGATCCGCAGCCCTTCGAGCGTCAGCTTTTCTTTGCCCAGCACCCACTCCGCCGCCTCCTTGACTTTGGGCCCGAGCCTGGGATTGTCCAGCGGCGTATTAGGACCAAAGAGCGGAAAGGTCTGATCGCGCAGCATCCGAACAGTGTCCGGGCCGGCGTCTCGGTGAAAGAGGACCGTGCCCGCCTGGTAGGGAAGTGGGAAGAGGCTCTCGCGCGGGAGGGTGAGCTGCAAATAGCGGCGCACCCCTTCGTTCCAGAGGTAGCTCTGGTAGGTAAAGAGCAGCAGCGCCCGGTAGTCGGCGTCGATCTGCAGGAAGGCGCCGACAAAGTCGTCCGCCTTCTCGCGCAGCTTGAAGAGGATCCGGTCGTACCTGGCGGGGGGCTTGAAGGGGGGCTTGCGGTCCCACTTCTTCCAGTTCTCCTTGAAGAACTGCTTGGCCCGCGCGTCTTCGGAGCGATCGAGGGGGGAGGGCCGGGCCATGTAGTTCCGCAGCGCCGCCTCGAAGTCACCGCGAAGGAGATCCTTGGCGATGAACCCCTGGCCATGTTTCAGCGACCCGAACCGCTGACTGTCGAAGTAATTGATCACCCCCAGCCGGTTCACCTCGGCGGTGGTGACGTTGAGCTTAGCCAGATCATCCGAGGTCAGCGCGCGGACCGTCACCGAGAAGCGGTTGGAGGTGGTGTTGGCGGCGGAGAGCGGCTTGTCGGTGGTCCCCAGGAACTTCAGCCGCAGATCCGGCTCTTGGAGATCCACCTCGGCTCCGTCGACGGCAATCAGCTGTTCAGTCCGTCCCTGCTTGTCCTTGAGGCCGCAGAAGGAGAGCGCACCCGGCTTGAGGCCGAAGCGGCGGCGGATCCGTTCCAGGGCGTCGAACGTGGACAGTTTCTGCTTGTCCATCAGGTAGACGCGATAAGCCCCTCCGGACGCTTCATCGAACCGGTAAGATTCCTTCACTGAAAAGTCTTCCGGCTTCTGCTTGATCTTCACCGGTGCTGCTTTAGCACGGAGGGCGCCTCGGAAAAGCCTGCAGAGGTGGCGATCGCTCGGAGCTAGGCAATAGGGTAGGAAAGCTTCCTCCGCTCTTGAGGCCTTGGTACGCTTCCCCTTCATGGCGCAGGGGCCGAGGCTCAGCGGCAGGCTAGCGGACGGCACTGAGAGCGAGTTCCCGCTCGGCGTCAGAACGACCTTCGGCCGTCACCCCGCCAACACTTTCCGGTTGTCCGACCGCGAGGTGTCCAAGGAGCACGTGGCGGTCGAGCAGCGTGAAGGGGGCTTCTGGCTTCTCGATCTGGGATCTTCCAACGGAACCTTCGTCAACGGCCGCCGGGTTCGCGAGCTGAAGCTGCGCGAGGGTGACGAGATCTCCCTGGGGAGCTCCCGGTTCGTCTTTCACGGTGGCGAGCAAGAGGGAATAAGCCACAGCGCGGTGACGGTGGTCGGCGCGGCTCAGTCGATCCCTTCCTTCCTCGCGCAGATCGATCAGTCCAAGGCGAACGAGTTCCGGCCGGTGGACCAGGTGAGCGACATGACCGCGCTGCGGCAGGACTACGAGAAGCTGCGCCTGGCGCACGAGCTCCATCGCGAGGTCGGGCTGGAGCGCAACCACCACAGCCTCTTGGAGAAGATCCTCAACATCGCCTTCCGGCTTCTAGCGGCCGACACCGGCGTGATCTTCCTGGGCGAGTCCGATTCGCAGCTCAGCCCGGCCGCGGTGAAGCACCGGCAGGGTGTGGGATCAGAAGTCGTGGTCTCGGAGACGGTGCTCAAGCGCGTGGTCGAAACGCGGCAGGCGGTGCTCACCGCCGATGCAATCCTCGACGCCCGATTCTCGTCCTCGGAGAGCATCGTCACTCAAGGAATTCGTTCGGCGATGGCGGTGCCCCTCCTCGCCAATGACGTCCTGAAAGGGGTGCTGTTCCTGGACAGCCGGCAGAAGACCAATGCCTTCTCCGAGAAGGACCTCAAGATCCTCTCCGGCATCGCCTCGCAGGCCGCCTTCGCCCTGGAGAACGCGGAGCTTTCCCGCAAAGTCGAGAAGGAGGCGGTAGCCCGGGCAGAGCTGTCGCGCTTCCTCTCTCCCGCGGTGGCCGAGCTGGTGGTGCGGGGCGAGGTGGAGCTTTTGCGCGCCGGACGGCTGGCGGAGGTGACGGTGCTCTTCGCGGACATCCGCGGCTTCACGACCATTGCCGAGAGGGAGAGCCCGCAGGAGACCGTCTCGATGCTCAACGGCTTCTTCAGCGCGATGGCGAAAGTGGTCTTCGCGCACGAAGGCAACCTGGACAAGTTCATCGGCGACTGCGTGATGGCGGTGTGGGGCCCTCCCTCGGCCCATCCCGACGATGCGGCGCGCGCGCTTCGAGCGGCGCTGGAGATGCAGGAGGCGGTCTCGGCGCTCAACGAGCTGCGGGTGGCGGAGGGGAAGCCCCCTCTCGAGGTGGGAATTGGGGTCAATACCGGGCAGGCGGTTGTGGGTTATATGGGGTCCAATGATCGGCACGAGTTCACGGCGATCGGTGATTCGGTGAACACCGCCTCCCGGCTGTGCGACATGGCGACCGCGGGTCAGGTGATCGCCGCCGGGGAGACCCTCGCGCGCGCGGGCCAGGGGTTCGCCACAGAGGCGCTGCCGATGGCCCAGGTGAGAGGCAAGAACAAGGGTGTTCCCGTCTTCAAGGTATTGGGTTGTCCCTGATTCATGCCCAGCCAGACCTGCCCCAACTGTGGTGCCCATCACGATGTCGCCGTCTACGTGACGGGCCAGCGCATCTCGTGCCTCCGCTGCGGTATCAAGTTTGAGGTCAAGCGCAGCGACGTCACTTCGCTGGGCGCGCGTCCCCTGGCGGAGGAGTCGGAGGCGGAAGGTGCCGCCGAGGTGGCGGGCGAGCTCGATGCGGGCGGCGGGATCGCGGTTCAGCTTCGGGGCGCGGGGCTGGCTTCGGCCGAGCCCTCGGATGGGGGGGCCGAGAAGACCTTCATCTCCGCTTCGCCGCCTCAAGAGCTGGAGATCCCGGGCTACGAGCTGCTCGAGCTCCTGGGGCGCGGAGGAATGGGAGAGGTTTGGCGGGCGCGGCAGAACTCGCTGGGGCGGATCGTCGCGGTGAAGGTGCTTCCCGCCAAGCTGGCCAAGGATCCGGAGTATCTGGCCCGGTTTGAGAAAGAGGCGACCGCGCTGGCGGCGCTCAATCACCCGCACATCGTGCAGATCATCGATCGCGGAACGACGGGGACCCACGACTTCTTCGTGATGGAGCTGGTGGGCGGCAAGTCGCTGCGCGAGGTGATCAGCGAGCGCCGGGTCACCGCGGCCGAGGCGGTGGTGCTGGTGATCCAGGTGGGCGAGGCGATCGCCTATGCCCATGACAATCACATCGTTCACCGGGATCTAAAACCGGAGAACGTGCTGATCGACCTGCGGGGAAAGGTGAAGGTCGCCGACTTCGGCCTGGCCGGTTTCCGCGGGAGCGACTTGAGCCTCGGCTACAAGGCGAACCTCACCGCCACTTCAGTGGCGATGGGTACGCTCAATTACATGGCGCCGGAGCAGCGCCGCGACGCCCGCAACGTGGACGGCCGGGCCGATCTCTACTCGCTGGGTGTCATCCTCTACGAGCTGCTGACCGGTGAGCTGCCGATTGGCCGGTTCAAGCTGCCCTCCGAGAAGCTGCCAGGGATCGATCGACGGATCGATCCGGTGGTGGCACGCGCGCTGGAGCCGGATCCGGACGCGCGCTATCCGCATGCCGCGGCGCTGGTGGCGGAGCTTCAGGCGCTTGGAGGCGGCGTCTCCTCGTCTTCGGTTGCCAAAGGGGCCGCCAAGGGGACGAGCTCTCCAAGCTCTCTCCGCACGCTCGCTGGCGAGCTGGGAGCAGCAGAGGCAGGCCCGACGCCCGAGCGGACCTCATTTCTGGAAAAGCCGGTCCGCGCCTTTGCGAGACTGCCGGCCTGGAAGCAGGGCGCGGTGGGTGCGTCGATCGTCGCCAGCATGGGGCTCCTGGGGCTGATGCTGGATCGGGTGGGCTCTGAGGAGTCGCTCTCCCAGTCGGGACCGGTGCAGGTGGGGGACAACACCTACGGCGAGCTCTTTGCCCTGGCCTCCGAGAAGGCGGAGCCCAAGAGCGGGACTGCCCGGATGACGCTGACGCTCACTTTCGAGAGTGGCAAGGAGGAGATCAACGCCCACTCCGGCCTGTGGCGACTGGAGGGCGGCGCCCTGCGCGCCAGCCAGGTGGGGGACGAAGCCAACGGCGGGAAGTTGGTGCCGCGCGCCTATCTGGCCCATCGCTACTTCTCCAGTGACGACTTCACCGCTGAAGCCGATCTGGCGCTCAAGCCGCTGACCAAGGAGAGCGGCGGAGCGCCCGACGCGCAGCAGTTCGCCGAGCTGTCATTCAGGATCAAGGACCTCCAGGTCTCGGTCTTCGCTTTCCCGCAGAAGGGGATGCGGCTCTCCTGGCGCTACTACACCGGTGACGGGTTGGAGCAGTCCGGCAGCAGCGCGGACCAGGTGGTGGAGGGGCTGGAGGACGCGATGTCGGTGCCTTCGGGGAGCACTCCCTTCAAGGTGAAGTTGGTGATGCGCCGGCGAAAGGGCGGGACCGACGTCGAGGCCTATGCGAACAACCAGCGCTTCGCGCGCGCCTTCCTCGCCGGGCTAGAGGGGCAGACCGGCAAGCTTGCGGTCGGCTGCCGCAATCTTCAGTGCTCATTCGACAATCTGATTGCTTCCGGAAAGGTCGCGAATCGACCCAGCCCGAGCTCCGCTCATCCGCTTTGACGGATCTTCCTCTGTCGATTAGGGGGACGCTCCGAGAACGCAGAAGTTCTCGTTCCGTGGGTGGGGGAAGTATCAATGACGGCAGTCAGGAATCGGATGACGGCGGCTGGTACCGCCGCAAAGGGCGGGCGAACCGCGGCAGGGAACCGACGCGCGGGTTTGGCTCATGAGGTGGGCGGAGCCTTCGTCGATGCGGACATCGTCACCGATTTTGCCGACATGCGGTCCAACGGTCAGATCGCCACGAATCTGATGTATTTCTATCGAACGGCGATGCGGGCGCGTGCGGCTGGCGTCGAGCTCCCAACGCTGCGTTGGGATGACGTGCGCCCGGTTCAGACGGATTTTGGGTTCGCACTCTTGAACAACGTCGATGACGTTCCCGGCCTCAACATCGACTACGCGGCGCTTTCCGTGGGGGAGTCGGCGGCTCCGGACAAGGTGGTGGTGCACGTCACCGATCCCCGGGTGGGCAACAAGAATGCAGCCGGGGCGCATCAACGGAGCATCCTGGATACCGATAATCACGGAGTCTTCGTAGGTCCGAACAACGGCTCTCTGGGCATGTTGGGGCGCGTCCTTGAAGCAGAGCGGGAGCCCTACCGGCTGCATGAAATCGATCTCGACCTGGTGCTTGCACTACATGGCCTCATCGGACGGAGGGCCCTGAAGTCGTTGCCCGAGACCTTCCACGGAAGAGACGTGTTCGCGCTGGTCGCGGGTCTGATCGCGGGGGGCGTCTCACCCGAGTCGCTGGCAGCGGGACAGATCGGCCTCGCGCACTCGGTCTTCGTCGACAGCATCGTCCCGCTCCTTGCCCATTCAGGCGATTCCGTCGAAGTCTTGGCGTTGCGAGACAACACCCAGGCCAACCTCAAGCTCGGCGTCACCATACCGGAAGAGGAATTCTTCGCACTGGAGGGCATGACGGTCACGGTGATCAATCCCGCAAACGCTGCGTCCTTGACCGCGGTGGTGGACCGCTCATTCAAGGACCAACCCGACCAGGGGGCCGCTTTCACGCTGGGCAGCTCGTGGATCGGCGACGAACGACTGCTCGAACTCATCGTGAACGGAGGAAAGGCCGGCGAGCGGCTCGGAATCGATTCAGAAAATGGCGCGAAGGCACTCAAGATCCAGAAAGACTGGATCTATTAGTCCCCATGGCGTAAACCCCCTGGGCTTGCCCCGGGGATATAAGCCATCCTTGCCTGGGGGTTTTGAGGGGGCTCGGAGGGCCCCCTCATCCACATGAAGCGAGCGAGGCGGTGGAGGTGGCGGTAGCGTTGGAAAATGTTCCGTCGGAGCAGTCACGCCGTCTTCGATTGCCGGTACCACCTGATCTGGGCCACGAAAAGGAG
>JBGTHI010000635.1:0-1778 GCA_041746295.1 Myxococcaceae bacterium | reverse complement strand
GCGATCGCCTTTCCCCGCGCGGAGCTTCGCGCCCTCCGGGAGCAGGCCCCGGCCGCGGTCGCAAGCGAGCTGGACCTTTGGATCGATCGCCACGAAGCGCTGGAGCGCCGGCTCGGATGGTTGCTCGGCGGCACCAGCCGGGCTGAGCTCGGCTCCCTCGATCCGGTTCGAGACTGCGATCGGATCTACCACGCTCTGATGTCCAGCTTCCGGGCGGAGAGTCGGGTTCTGGAGCTCCTGGCGATCAACCGGATCTCACAGTCGGTCTCGCTCGCGCTCTTCGTGCGCAGCACCGGTGAGGCGGAGGAGCGGCCGGTCGCGCGTTTCTATGACACCTACTCCCTCTTCGCGAACTACTTCGAGTGGGGCGAGGGGAGCCGCCGCGGCCGCGCGGTGCTGGACCGGATGAACACCATCCATGGGCGCTACTTCCTGCCCAACGAGGGGATGAAGTACATCCTGCTGCAAACCGCCTTCACCTGGCTGGATGCCGCTGCGCAGATCGGCCACCGGCCGCTGACCGCGGTAGAACGGCTCGGCTACTTCCATGCCCATATCCGGATGGGCCGCGGGATGCGCATCGCGGAGTTGAGCAACGACTACGAAACCGAGTATCGCTGGTACCGCGACTTCAATCGCGATCACCGCGCCGCCCGGCCCCTCAAGCGCGGCACCTTCGAGACCTTCGTCGGGAATTCGATGGGGGAGGGCGTCCCCTCCGAGCTGCGCGATGGGCTCTTTCTGACGGCCCGCGTGGCGATGGACGACGACTACCGCGCCGCCCTCGGCTACGCCGAGCCGACCCCTTCCGAGCTGCAGGCGGTCCGCGCCATCTTCTTCACCTTGGGTTCGTTGCTGGAGCAACTGCCGCCGACCGCCTACTTGCGCAGCCTCCAGAACAATCCGGCGCACGCCCATTACACCCGTCCGGAAGAGCTCGGGGTGAGCGCGCGATCATCGCACCTGCCGAGAGTCCCTCGGAGCCCCCTGCTGCCTCCCATCGTGCATGTTGGCAGCGCACCCGAGAGCCCGGAGCTGCCCCTTCTGAGCTGGGAGGAGATCCGGGCGCACGCTTCTCCCGAAAGCCTCTGGGTGGTGATCGACGGAGAGGTCTACGATCTCACCCGCTGGGCACATCAGCATCCGGGCGGGATGGAGATTCTGCTGCAGCATGCCGGGCGTGACGCCACCGCCGCGTTCCGATCCGCGCCGCACTCGGCTACCACCCACGTCTTGAGACTCAACTACCGGATCGGCCGGGCGCCGCCGGAGGTCGAAGCCCTCGCCCACCTGAACTCTCGATCCGATGACCCAGACCGCCCTTCCCATCGACACTGATCGCGAGGCGCGGCTGGGTTTCGCATACGCGGCTGCCGCCTACCTGAGCTGGGGTCTGTTCCCGCTCTATTTCGTTGGGGCTCTACAGCTTCGACTCGCTTCGGCGCTCCAGGCTAGCGGCCCTTCCGGGTGGCCTCGGCGCGGAGCTCTAGGAAAGGGGATCCGTCCAGCGGAGGCCGCAACGCAATCGGCTCCGAGTCGGCCAACTTGGCGGTGATGATCAGGTTGGGCGGCTTGCTGCGCTCGTCCTTCCAATGTTCATTCTTCTCATCCGCGGTCGGCTCCAACACCGACTCCACCTCGAAGCCCGCCTGCTCCAGCATCGAGCGATAGTCATCCTGAGACCAGTAGAAGTCCTGGACCTCGATATCCGGGTGACCGTGCTGGCCCTTGAGGATCGAGACTACCGGGTCGCCGGACTTCAGGCCGTCGATGTGAGG
>JBGTHI010000634.1:0-3610 GCA_041746295.1 Myxococcaceae bacterium | reverse complement strand
AGAGGATGCCGGATGAGCGCCGCGCGGCGACGCTCCTCGCCTTCGTCCATACGTTGGCCAGAACCGCCTGCGATGACGTGCTCGATCTCTTCGACGACTTCATGATGACGGCCTTCTCGCGCGCCGAACGTCGAGGCCTGAAGGGGCGGATGAAGACGCTCAAGGAGCTCGATCAAGCCGCCCTCCAACTGCGCGAAGCCTGGCTCCTGCTGCTGGGCCGGGAGCATCCCGGATCCACCCGGCTCGCCTCGGCGCTTGAGAGCGTCTTCAGCCAATTCCCACGAGCCGACCTCGAGGCGGCCCTGGAGCTCATCGGGAGCCTCGCGAGTCCTCCTGACGGCCGGTACTACGAGCGCATCCTGAAAGGGTACCCGAACCCTCAGAAGTTTCTCCCACTCCTGCTCGAGACCGTTCCCTTCGCCGGTACCGACGCGGGGGAGCGCATTCTCGAAGCGCTCGCGGCCGTGTCCAAGCTTGAGCGACGGCGCCGGGTGAGCTGCCTGGAGGAGGGGGTCTCCACCGTGCCGATCCCTCCGGCTTGGCGTCGACACGTCTTCCCGGCAGCGGGCAAGATGGATCGGCACGCGTACACCTTCTGCCTGACCGACGAGCTGCGGCATGCCCTGCACCGCCGCGACCTCTTCGTGAACGAGAGCACGCGTTGGGGAGATCCCCGCCGGCTGCTGCTTGACGAGAAGGAATGGAAGACCGAGCGCCCCCGCGTCTGTCGCGCCTTGCGCCGAGAGCCCACACCGCAGAAGGCCATCGACGCCCTCGCCGCCGAGCTCGACCAGGCATTCCGCCGCACGGCCACGAACCTGGCCAACAACCCCGCTCTGCGCGTGGAGCAAGAGAACGGGAGAGACACGCTCGTACTCACCCCGCTCGACGCCCTCCCAGAATCTCCCAGTCTGCTGGCCCTCCGCGAGTCCATCCACGCGCTGCTTCCCCGGCTGGACCTGCCGGATCTGCTGCTCGAAGTGTCCGCCTGGACGCGGTTCCCGGCCGAGTTCACCCACGCGAGCGAAGGGCTCTCGCGCATCGATGGGCTGGACCAGAGCGTTTGTGCAGTCCTGATCGCCGAGGCCTGCAACATCGGGCTGGAGCCCCTGGTGCGCCCCAACGTGCCCGCCCTGACGCGGGGCCGGTTGAGCTGGGTCGATCAGAACTATGTCCGTTCCGAAACGATTGTGCGCGCCAATGCGCGACTGGTTGCCTACCAGACGAAAATCGCCCTGGCTCGAGCTTGGGGCGGGGGCGAGGTCGCCTCGGCCGACGGCCTGCGCTTCACTGTGCCCGTGCGCACCATCAACGCCCGGCCCAACCCCAAGTACTTCGACGTGAAGCGCGGCCTCACCTACTACAACTTCAGCAGCAACCAGTTCACCGGCTTCCACGACATCGTCATCCCGGGAACCCTGCGCGACTCGCCCTACATCCTCGATGGCCTCCTTCAGCACCAGACCTGCCTCAAGCCCACCCAGCTCATGACCGACACCGCCGGGTACAGCGATCTCGTCTTTGGCCTGTTCTGGTTGCTCGGGTTTCAGTTCAGCCCGCGCATCGCCGATCTCGGCGACGCCCGTCTCTGGCGTATGGACCGGTCCGCCGACTACGGGGCATTGAACGGGATCGCCCGACAGAGCGTGAATGTCCAGCTCATCGCCGACAACTGGGACGACATGTTGTGGGTAGCCGGCTCCCTGCTTTCGGGGAAGGTCGCCGCCTCGGAGCTCATCCGCGCGCTTCAGGCCGGCGGGAGGCTCACCACCTTGGCCCGTGCCATCTCCCAGGCCGGCCGAGCCACCAAGACGCTCCATCTCCTCACCTTCATCGACGATGAGAACTACAGACGCCAAATCCTCATCCAGCTCAACCGCCAAGAGGCGCGTCACAGCCTCGCCCGTGCCCTTTTCTATGGGCAACGCGGGGAATTGCGCCAGCATTATCGCGAGGGCCAAGAGGATCAGCTCGGTGCCCTCGGCTTGGTCCTCAACGCGATCGTCCTGTGGAATACCCGCTACATGGACGCGGCCCTCTCGCGTCTGCGAGCTCAGGGAGTCGTCGTGCAGGCCGAGGACATGGACCACCTTTCTCCGCTGGTGCGCAAGCACATCAACCTGCTCGGCCGCCACCACTTCTCGGCTCCACCGGAAGGCGCTCTCAGGGGGGAGCTCCGTCCACTCCGGGATCCGGATGACCCGGCCGAGCTCCTGAATGAAAGTTCAGCCGCCTCCGCTTAACCCGGTTTTCTGTTCCGTTGCTACTCACGGGCCAAGCCGACAGCGCTTTTTCGGTGTCGGGGCCAAGTTCGAGCCGCCCGGAATGCCTCAGGTTTTTCAGAGGAACCATACACGCAGACCCACATCCAAAGTTACATCGAGATATACACACCTCGGTGTAACTGTCGATGTGGGGTTGGATGTAATTCTCGATGTAGGTTTGGGCACCGGCGCTGACGCTTCTGTAGCCCCGGAAGTCCTCATCTTGATGGGCCAATTGGTGAACACGATTACGACGAGGAGCGCACGGCCTTGTCGATCGCCTTCAGATTGAACGCATCAGGGTCGAACGAGTCACCAAGCCATTCGAGAACGTTCTCCCGGTCGGGGTGTTTCGGCGTGCGGAGCGCGTCGAGCTTGTCCTGGTAGCCGTAAATGCCGCCAGAGTCCTCCGGGGGACCGGCGCGAGCTCCAGCGACGCAGGCGGGATAGCGGCGTCCCGGCTCTGGAGGCTGGATGGCCTTGACGGTGATGCGATGGACCCAGTCATCGCCGAAGTCATAGATGTAGCTGAACACGCCGCCCCTCCGAGTCGCGAGGTCTGCGATGGTGTAGCCGTCCTCATCCAAGAAGGTTTGGTCGAGTTCGTCCTCGCTGGGAGGACCGAAGCACTGGCGCTTGCGGTTTTCGAAGAAGTGCAGATGGCAGTCCTCCCATTCGAAAGCATCCTGAAGGATGTCGTGCAGCTGACCGAGGCTGTATTGGCTCGGGACGTGAAGTTCGCGCCAGATGCTCGGGTGGCTGTCGACCAGCTCGACATGCAGGACGTGAATGGAGGCAGAGGAACCGCTGGCGCTCTTTCGTCGCGAAGCCATGAGTAGCTTCGGATGTAGCGCCTCTAGTGGTGAAGAGAAAGAGTACAGATGGAGCCCCTCGTTCTCGGCAGAGGCGACCGTCCGGATCGGTGGATCAGTAATGAATTTCCGGCCGTCGGCTACCGCGGGGGGCTCTCCCGTGGTTGAGCGCATCGGAGAGCCAACTCGGCATCGCCGTCGTCGCCTCCTTGAGCGCCTTGAACTCTTCGGGCGGGAGTATGGCTTTGATCTTGGCGATCGCCACGCGCGTCACCTCCGCTTTGCCAAGGTAGATCAGTGCCGTCAGCGCCGTTCCCGCCGGTCGACCCGCCAAGATCATCTTCCGCTGGCTCACGTGGCGCATCTCAACAGGGAGCTTCCCGAGGTAGAACTTTCGGGATGGCCCGCTCGTCAGGAATATGGGCACCACTGGCATTTGGGTTGTGAGTTGGAAGCGCCGGACGGCCTCGGCGCCGTGAACCTCGATTGTTGCGCCGAAGGTCTCCGCGATCTTTAGAGCGACCTGATGTGGGT
>JBGTHI010000633.1:0-8278 GCA_041746295.1 Myxococcaceae bacterium | reverse complement strand
CTTCGCGGAAGGCGAGGCGGCGCAGTACTGCGACTGTCTCTACGGACGTTGGGCGGCGAAACTGAGCTGCGCGGAGCTCGGCAGCCGCGATTTCCAGCCGGCCAGCGATCCCGACCAGTGCTACTGCATGGAGCAGCAGCGGCCCTACTGCGACAGCACCGTCATGGGCAACCAGACCGTTCAGTGCCAGTCGGCGGCGCAGGGGTTGGATTCTGTCTACCTGCTCACCCGGAACGAAGACGGCTCTGCCGACGTTTCGTGTAACGCAAGCTCGAGGAGTGGGCAGCTCGTCTCGAACGAAGCCCACTTCGACGCCGGCTCCGATGCGGCGCTGCTGGCGAGCTGCGCCCTGAACGACTTCCCAACCGCGGGCGCCAGGATGACCTTCGAGCGGATCGAGACCGACCTCGAGCAGCCGGTGGAGGACCCGGCGACAGTGGTTCACGGTGGCGTGAGCGTGGACATCGCCTACCCAAACGGCACCCACGCCACCTGGATCATGAGGGATGCCGATCCCTCGCGCGGTCTGGCGGGGGAGTGCACCGACTCACTGGGCAACTAGGCAGCATCCGGGATGATGGGGGATCCACGCTACGGAGTCGCTGCTTGGAGCGACACTCTACGACCGTCGGGGTTACGGGATGCCGGAAAGCGAGACCCAACGACCTCGGATGGCGTTGAGTTTCGGAGTGGGGCGAAGGCTCTCAAGCTCCGTTGTTCGCGCATCGCGCGGGTCGCGAGCCCTCGAAACCTCAGGCCGCCGCGGAGATCAACCCGAGCTCGACCAGTCGCTCCATCGCGGCGATGGCGTCCTTCCTGTTCTTCCCACAGCTCTCCAGCGCTTCGACGATCTCGTGCAACCTGACCGGCCCGGCGCCGACCTCGGCCAAGTATAGGCCGTCATCCGGATGAAGATTGAAGGACTTCGCCCAGTCGGCTCTCGCCGAGTCGAAAGACGCGCGCCCCTCTTGCGAGCGCGAAGCGACGATCAGGTCGCGGTAAGCGGCCTCCGCCTCACTGCCGCGGCCGGAGATGGTGAACCTGTGCGATCGCGACCAGGGTACGCGACGAGGACGATCAAGCAGCGACATACGACTCTCCAGCCAACGAAACCCGACCCAGCTCAGGTCGTTTCTCTATCATACTGGGCCGCTCAAGAGAACGTCAGCTGGCTGCGCTCGACTGGCCCCGGATCCGTGCCGACCTCGACAAGCAGCAACGCACGCCGCGCCCAGCTTTCCTTCTTTTCCACAGAAATGCTCACGCTTTGCCAGCAATACCCATCTGCCTCTGGAAGGTACCTCCGAGCCGGGGCTCCCCATGAAATTTTGACAAGCCCGCCGGATCGCTTCGAATGCTGACGGTCGACAGACAAACGCAGCGACCACCTCATCCGAAGGGTACGTCCATGCAAGTGAAAACCGCTCGCGCAGTGATCCTCTCGATGCTCTTTGTCACCAGTTCGGCGATGGCCCAGGAAGGCTCGGAAGCGCCGTCTGTGTCGTCGCGGGCGGGTGGGGGACGATTCCGTTTCGGTATCAACGGGGCGGGTGGCCTCGAGCACGTCCAGAGCGTTTCGGGCCCCATGTTCGGGTTGGACCTTCGATTGGGGTGGCAGCTCAACGACCTGTTCGCCATCTATGCGCAGCCCCATTTCTCCTTTGGCTCCTTGGGAACGTCGGTGGGCGGGGTCGGCATCTCCGGTGCGACGGGCACCTTCGTGGGTACGGTGCTGGGCGAGGTCACGTTGGCCGATCGCTTCTTTGGCGGATTGGGCATTGGCTACGGGATTCTCAACAACCCTTCGGGTTTCGCCTTTGAGGCGCGGGTCGGCGCCTATCCCCTGATGAGCCGCAGCGCAGACGGCACCCGGCGCAAAGGATTGATGGTCGGAGTGGACCTCAAGACCGTGTTCATCAGTGGGGCCACGGGTCTGCTGGTTCTGGGGTGCGTTGGGTACGAGGCGTTCTAAGCCGGCGACTCCTGGACGTGGATCCGGGGGAACCTGAGGAAGTCTCAAAAATCGAGAGTACGAGAGAGCGCAGAGTGGAATTGATCCGCACCTATCTCCTGCTCGGAAGCGATAAGCCTAGCGATGGAACGGCTAGGGGATCGCATGAGAGTTTATCGCTGGGTGTTGGCATTTGGTTTGGGGCTATGTGGCTGCGGGGTCGAGGTGAGTGATACCGGCACCGCGCAGGGCTCGATCAGACATAGATGGCGGGATGATGGTGGAGCCGATGGTGGAACTGCCTATGCCGATGCGGGTTGGCCCGCACCTCAACCCGGGATGCCGGACCCCGGGTACTACACTCCCATTGGGCCGGTACTGGACGCCGGTACGGGTGCGCCCTCGAATCCAGCGCCGCCGCCGGTCGCTCCCGATGCCGGTGCGGTTGCCCCTTATCCCGAATATCCCCCGGCGCCGGTCGCTCCCGACGCGGGGACAGGGACGATGCCTGCGCCGATTCAACTTCACTGCTCGGGTGTCATCTGGACCTTCGCTAACCCCTACGCCAACTTTGCTGACTACGCGGTCTACTACTCGCTGACCACCGAGACGGATGGATCGACCAGGGTCTCCTGTGTCGTTGAGCACAGAGCGGCTCCGCGTAACGACACCGTCGCCTTGGTTCGACAGGGAACGGCGAGCGGTTCAGCCACTGAGCGCACTCCCGATTGCAGCCCGGAGCCGGGCTGGGTCTTCACCCGTTACTCGAACGGGATCGGGGTCTCCTACTCCACGACCAACGCGTCTGGATCGATCCTGATGAATTGCCGCGGGTACTAGGCTCCCTTGCCTTTCGGGGGAGTGCGACGCTACACGGCGCCCCGCCAGTCAAAGGTTCTGTAAGCCGGGGACTCCCTGAGGTGGATACGGAGACCAGGAGCGATGGTCAATCGTGGTCGCGCAGAGGAAACCGAACGAGGCGTGACTTGGCGTGGCCGCCTGGCGAGATCCGCTCGGAGCGATCTTTGGGCCGGTGAAGACCAGATCCCAGAGGTGCACCAGGCCGTCCTCCTTCAGCACCCGGAGAAACTCCTCGACCTCAAGAGAGGGGTAGAGCGCAGGCGGCACCTCCGGTCAACGAAGCGCGCGATGCGGGACTCGAACCCACGACCCTCGGCTTAGAAGGCCGATGCTCTATCCAGCTGAGCTAATCGCGCTGATATCGGGGCGAGAGGATTCGAACCTCCGACCTCCTGCGCCCAAGGCAGGCGCGCTACCAGGCTGCGCTACGCCCCGAAATCTTGCCCATAATCGACTGGAGTGGTCGCCGCCGCAAGGCTCAAACACCGATCTTCGCCCTCGTGTGAGAACTGTGTCGGCTGAATGGTGGCCGGCGACGCTAGAACGACACAGAATCAGAGGCCGAGCTCCTTCTTGAGCTTGGGCAGCATCACAGCGCCTGGCCCAGCGCCGCTTTCTGCATCGCCTGCAGCTTGGAGATCGCCGCCAGCCCGGCGTCGAGCATCGCGTCCAGTTGCTTGCGGTCGAACGCCTTGTGTTCGGCTGTCCCCTGCACCTCCACCAACCGCTCCCCTCCCAGCGCTACCAGGTTCAAGTCCACCTCGGCCGAGGAGTCCTCCACGTAGTCCAAGTCGACGCTCACCACGCCGCTCACGACGCCCACCGACACGGCCGCCAGCGGCTGAAGCTCCGGGAGCTTGCTGATCGCCTTGAGCTTGCGGAGGGCCAGGGCTACCGCCACGTAGGCGCCGGTGATCGAGGCGGTGCGGGTTCCACCGTCCGCCTGCAGCACGTCGCAGTCCACTGTCAGAGTGCGGGGCCCCAAGGCCTTGAGGTCGATCGCCGAACGCAGCGCCCGACCGATCAGTCTCTGGATCTCCAGGGTCCGCCCACCCTGCTTTCCCTTCGCCGCCTCCCGGCCCGAGCGGGTATGCGTGGATCGCGGAAGCATCCCGTACTCCGCGGTCACCCAGCCGGCGCCAGTTCCGGCAACGTGCGGCGGCACGCGATCCTCCACCGAGCAGGTGACGAAGACCTTGGTCTGGCCGAACTCCACCTGCACCGAACCTTCGGCATGCACGGCGACGCCGGGGGTCAGGGTGATGGGACGGAGATCCAGGGGGCCGCGATTGTAGGAGCGCATGATGCGGTCACACCTAGACGGTTCACCGGGCCTTGTCGAGACGACGCGTTCCTTCCAGGAATGAGTGGATTCCGCGCGCCAGCGCCTGCGCGATGTTGTCCCGATAGAGAGGCTCTGCCAGCCGGCGGGCCTCTTCGGGATGGGAGATGAAGCCGACTTCCACCAGCACCGCCGGCGCCTCCACGCCGCTCAGCACGAAGAAGGGGGCCTGCTGCACGCCGCGGTTCACCGCTCCGGTCGCGGAGATGAGACTCTGGTGCACCGAATAGGCTGCCCGCGATGAGTCGACATGCGCCTCGGATCGCGCCAGGTCGGAAAGAATGAAGGAGAGCGGGTCGGCGCTGGCGGAGCGTCTGGGGCGTGGGAGCTCGGCGTTCTCGCGATCGGCGGTGCGCCGCGCCTCGACACCCGAGGCGGTCGCGGAGAGGAAGAAGGTTTCCACGCCTTCATTGCGCGCCCGTCGCTTGGGGGTGGGCATTGAGTTGGCGTGGATGGAGAGAAAGAGATCCGGCTTCACCCTATTGGCGGCCGCCACCCTCTCAGCCAGCGGCAGGTAGAGATCGCGGTCGCGGGTGAGCACCACCTTGATCTTCTCGTCTGTCTCCAGCAGCGACTTCAGGCGAAAGGCCAGATCCAGGGCCAACGACTTCTCCTGGGTTCCATCCGCCCCGAGCGCCCCCGACACTCCGCCGCCGTGGCCGGGATCGATGACCACCCGTACCGGCTCGCCTGCGTGAACGGCCGTGGAGACCAACGCCAGCAGCGCTGCCAAACGGGCTGCCAGCCTCCTTTGGGACCTCAATTGCATCAGGCCTGGCGGATGTATTCCTTCTTGATGAGCGTCACCAGGCCCAGGGCCGCGGTGACATCATCGCGGAGCGAATGATCGAGCACGCCCTGCACCGTCCCGTGGTTCAGGACCAGCTGGATCAGATCCAGCGAGTCGGGATCGAGGGCGCGCAGCGGCGCCGAGAGTGGCGCCACCAGCTTCAATCGCGTGGTGGGCTGAGGGAGTTGTGGCCCCAGCCTGCGCATCTCGTCGAGCTGCCGCAGGGCATCCATCAACAGCGCCTCGGTGGAGCTGTCCAGCTCGACCATGAACTCCTGGCCATCCTCCGGCCGAAGCTCGAAGTCCCCGCGCTCCCAGGTGACAATCCGGTTGAAGCTCTTCTGCGGTCCCAGGTCGTGGTTATCGTCGATCACCGCGTAGTAGACTCGGCCCTGGCGCAGATAGATCTTCCCGGTCTTGGGGTTCTTCACCACCAGGATTCCGTTCTTCTTGCTAGTGTAGAAGAGCTGCAGCAGGTCCGGCAGCGGGATCTCCTCGATTTTACCGGTCATCGAAGAGGCTTTTGATGTGCGGGCCGCCTGCTGCTTGGCCGCCTCCTCCAGTTTCTGCTTGACCTGAGCGTCGTCCACCACCGCCTGGGCCGCGCCGCCAACCGCCACCACCTTGAGGATCGAGGTCCCGATCAGGATTCGGTCCCCTTCCTTCAGGCGCGACTGCTTCACCTTTTCGCCATTTACAAACGTCCCGTTGGTGCTGCCCAGATCCTCGATGGTGAGCTTCCCCGCCGCGTGAGCGATCTTCGCGTGCTTGCGGGAGACCATGTCCTCCACCAGGACCATGTCCAACTCACTTGACCGGCCGATCACCACCTGGCGTTCGGACTTCAAGGGAAACTCACCCCCTTGGTACTTGCCGGAGATGAACTTGAGCGCGAAGCCGCTCATGCCTGCGGAAGCCGCGGGGCTCACAGTGACGATCCTTTCGGCAGTGAACTTTCACTGGCCAACTTGAGATACATCTCCGCCGCGCGATGGCCGGGGTTGGCCGCGAGGAGCGCCTCCCAAACGCGGACCGCTTCAACGGTCCGACCCAGGGAATAGAGGGCGATTCCCTGGTGCAGCTGGGCCGGCAGGTAGCCGGCATTCTGGCGCAGTATCTCCTCGTACTCCGCCAGCGCCTCCTCCAGGCGGCCCTCATCGCGATAGGCGTCTCCCAACTTAAGGCGGATGTCGATGAAACCGGGGCAAAGCTCCAGCGCCCGCCGGTACTCCGCGATCGCCTCGGCTTCCATTCCGCTCGCTGCGTAGGCGCTGGCGATGTCCGAATACATGTTGGCGATCTTGCCCAAGACAAAGCTGTCCGCCTGCCCCAGCTTGCCTGGCGCCCGTTTGTGGCGAGAAAGCGCCGCCTGGTAGACGTCGCGCGCCTCGCCGTACTTACCCAGGTCGTTGTAGATCACCGCCAGATTGAGCGCCGCTTCGGTGTAGGCCGGGTTGAGCTTCAACGCGGCTTCGAACGAACGCTGCGCACGCGCGTACTGGCCCTGGTCGTGGTAGATGACGCCCAGCATGTTGTAGACATCGGCGAACGACTGGTTCTGCTCGACCACCTGCGCGAGGTACTGCTCCGCCTGGGCATACTGCTTCTTGTCGAAGAAGCCTCGCCCCAGCGTGAACAGCTGCCTCAGCGCCTCATCCATAGGCTCCCCAGCTTTACATAAGGGCGGAGACAAAAAAGAAATCTCTTCCCCTGGGCTTGAGCCGCAGCTGGCGCATCCCCTGCTCGTCTACAGGCGCATCCGGTAGCCCACCCGTCAGCCGATACCGCTCGGTGACCTGCACCTCGCCCCGCTCTCCCCGGATGTACCAGGCGACCACGCGGTAGTGGCGTGCCCCGACCCCCCAAACCCGCTCCAGCGCCGCGCCGTCTTCCGGAAGGGGGGCAGAGCTGTCGCGAAGCCGGTCCAGAGCCCCCCGATCCGCCTTCTCCACCGCCTGCCGGCGCGCCTCCAGCGCCGCCACCACCGCCGAGAGCCGGGGCGCAAGACCGTTATCCGGCAGCCAATCGCCCGCCTTCATGCTGAAGGGCGCCTCCTCGAAACCCAGCGACGAGATCCGGGTCTCCTCCGCGCCGAGGTCGAGCAGCCCTTCGAAATCGAGCGTCGAGCTCGCCACCGCATGGAGCCGGTCCGGTGCAACCAGAACGGTGATCCGGTCGTAGTGTCGGCGCGTGGCTCGAAGCACACCCGGGGATTGGCTGGCCCAGGGCACCGGCAGCTCCAACACCCTGCTCTCCGAACGCTTGATGATCGACGTCACCTCGGCCTCCGGACCGGCCGCGACACCGAGCAGCCGAGGGAGGAACACGCCCGCCGCCACGACCAGGGCGCCAAAGGCCAGGCAAAAGCCCAGCAGCTGCTGCCCGGCCCGGCCCAACTTCAGCGTCCCGCGAGCATCGACTGGGCGCGCTCTGAGGCGGGACTGTTGGGCAGGACCCGGATGATTCGCTTCAAGGTCTCCTCGGCCTTGCTCGCATCCTTCAGCTGCACGTACGCGTGGTGAAGCTTGAAGAGGGAAGTCTCGGCAACACCCGCCTCCGGGAAGCGCTCCTCCAACCCCTCGAGCCGTTGAACCACCGCCGGCCACTTCATTCGCTTGGCGTAGAAGTCGGCCACGTAGAGGTCGTGTTGGGCGAGCCGAAGCTGGGTCTTGGCCAGGATCTTCTGGGCTTCGGGAACGAAGGAGGAAGAGGGATAGAGCTTGAGAAACTCGGCCGCGGCCTTGCTTGCGCCCCGGACGTCCACCTGGTCCTTCTCGTGCGAAGGCGGAAGTAGAAAGAAGTCGCTCGGCATCTGCTTAAAGTGGGACAGCGCCACCCGGAAGGCAGCGTAGTCGACCTTGGGATGGGTCGGATGCAGCTTCGCGAAGTTCTGATACCGATCGCGCGCCTCCATATAGAGCTCGCGGTTGAAGTCGGTGTCGGCCAGCCGCAGCTCCGCCATCTTGGAGGCCTCCAGGAAGGGATACTTCCTCCGGACGGCCTCGTAGAGCTTCTCCGCATCGACGTAGTTCGAGCCCTTCAGCGCGGCGTCCCCGCGGCGAAGGAGCTCCTGGGAATCGGCCGAGGGGTCGACCGGCGCCGCGAGACGAGCTCTTCTCGCGCGAGTACCCTTTGAGGTCTCACAGCCGGCGGCGAAGAGAAGCCCCGTGCCCAACAGCAAGAGGGAGAGGATTTGGCCAGGGTTGCGCAAACGGATCGGCATGCGGCGCCACCGTAGCCGCGACGCGCCCAATGGTCTACGGCCAGCACCGGCCGTCGGATTAGAACCGCTCGATCTGGAAGTCGTCGGGTGAAGCAGCGGGGTGCCCGGGCG
>JBGTHI010000632.1:0-3703 GCA_041746295.1 Myxococcaceae bacterium | reverse complement strand
ATCCCGCCTGGCATTGTCGCTCGTCGGTTACATACGCTCGGTATGCGCCCTCCTCGCTTCGCGCCAGCCGGGCGCCTCGGCGGTGAATCTTCGCTCAGGTTATTTCGTGACGGGCCCTTAAACGACCTTCTTGATTGCGTCCTCGAGCTTTGCCTTGGGAACCGCGCCGACGATCTGCTCGACGACCTGCCCTCCCTTGAAGAGCAACAAGGTCGGAATAGAACGGATACCGTACCTCTGCGGCGTGGCCTGGTGATCGTCGATGTTGATCTTGGCGATCCGAACCCGGCCCTTGTATTGGCCCGCCAGCTCTTCGAGCACAGGGGCGATTGCCCGGCAGGGAGCGCACCAGCTTGCCCAGAAATCGACCAGCACCGGCTCGGTGGATTCCAGCACCGCGTTCTGGAAGTCGCTGTCCCCGATGTTCACAACGTCCTGTCCCGCCATGCTGCGCTCCTCCCCGTAGTGGAATTGTAGGTGCTCTAATACGCAGCTCATTCGCTCGCAAGGCTGCCCGCAGCTCTCGCGGGTTGGGGAAGGTAGGATTGAGGACGCCACGGTGGGCTGGTGCTACACTCAAGCCTTCGATGAGATTGTTCCTCCCGCAGGCGGTTCTCGAATCGTGGGTCATCGAGGAGAAGGCGGAATCGCGCGATGGAGTTCTTGCGCTCCCTGGCCAGGCGGCGGTCTATCCGCTCTCCCCGGCGGTTCATTTTTCCCGGGTGCTCTCGGGCGAGGACACCCAGGGGCTGGTCGCGAAGGTGAAGACGGAAGCGCAGATCGCTGCGCTGGGAGGTGAGCAGCTCGGTGACGCGGTCGTCTTCGGCGAGACCGCCTATCAGGTCGTGCCGGGTTTCGTGGCGGCCGCTCCTGAGGCGCCAAAGTCGGAAGCGGATCTCCTTGCCGCCTTCCTTCTCAACAAGCTTTAAGTCGTAGTCGTTCGAATCTGTTGAATGAACATGACCCACGCGCTCCTCTCATTTGCTTGCCACGCCTACGCGGCCGCCGCGGCGATCTACATCGCCCATCTGGTCTGGCAGTGGCGTCAGCTGCCGGTCTTTGGGCGGGTCTTGACCGGTCTGGGGCTCCTGGCGCACGGCGGGGCGTTGTTTTCGCAAGGATTGCTCAGCCAGGGCGCTCCAACAGGGCTGGACCGCGGCTTCTCCGCTCTGGCGTTCTTGCTGATCGCAATCTTTCTCTTCCTGGATCTGCGCTATCGCCGCGCGGTTCTAGGGGTCTTTCTGACGCCCCTGGCGCTGGCGTTGCTCACCACCTCCTTGCTTCTCCCGCCGGAGGCGGCCGCGTCGGGTCGCGAGGTTGGCGCTCGGACGCCCTTGCTCTCCGCGCACATCGCGGTGGCGCTCTTGGGTGTTGCGGCTTTCGCTGTCGCGGCGGGAGTGGCGCTGATGTATCTGCTGCTGGAGCGGCAGATGAAAGGCAAGACCTTTGGCGTGCTCTTCTCGCGGTTGCCGCCGCTGCACTTCCTGGACGAGCTCAACCGGCGACTGGTCCTCCTGGGGTTTATCGCACTCTCGATCACGCTGCTGACCGGCGCCTTCACCGGAGCGGCGCACGGCCCGGCATGGCAGTGGCGCTCCAAGGAGGTGGCGACTCTCGTCGCCTGGACCCTGTCGGCGGCGATGCTCCAGGCGCGGCTGATCTCTGGCTGGCGGGGTCGCAAGGTGGCGCTCCTGACAATGGCCGGTTTCGGCGTGCTGCTAATCTCCTTTCTTGCGAGCTATCCCTTGGCCCACGACGCCTTGGAGGGTCAGTGAGCCCCCTCTGGTGTCTGGGGCTGTCACACGCCACCGCCCCGCTCGCGGTGCGTGAGAGGCTAGCGCTGAGCGAGCCGCGCAAACAGGCGCTGCTGGAGCGCCTGCTTCCCGCCTGTTCCGAGGTTCTCTACGTCTCTACCTGCAATCGGGTGGAGCTCTACGGGGCGGGCTCGGACCCAGAGCTCTCCCTCTCCACGGTGCGGGAGGCGGTCGCCGCGGAGGCGGGCGCGGAGGCCCTGGAACACCTCTACGAGCACAAGGGCGACTCGGCGCTGGTTCACCTTTTCCGGGTCAGCTCCAGCCTGGACTCTATGGTGCTGGGTGAAGCGCAGATCCTGGGGCAGGTGAAGGAGGCCTTCGAGGCCGGTCGCAAGGAGGGCTGGGTTCGCGGGGAGCTGACCCGTGCTTGCTCGGCCGCCTTCAGTACCGCCAAGCGGGTCCGTTCCGAGACGGCGATCGGTCAGTTGGCGACCTCGATGGCCTCCGCTTCGGTCGAGCTGGCCAAGAAGGTCTTCGGCGGGTTGGAAGGGCGGGGGGTCCTGGTTCTGGGCGCGGGCGAGATGGCGGCCCTGGCCGCCAAGCATCTTGCGTCCTCTGGAGCGAAGCCGATCTGGGTCGTCAACCGAACCTTCGACAGGGCGGAGGAGCTGGCGGCGACCGTCGGAGGGAAGGCCCGGCGCTTCGAGGAGCTGGCGGCACTGCTGACCGAGGTGGACGTGGTGATCTGCTCCACCGGCGCTTCGGAGCCGATCCTCAATCGCGCCAAGCTGACACCGGTGCTCAAGGCGCGCCGCTACAGGCCGCTCTTCATCGTGGATCTCGCGGTCCCGCGCAATGTGGACCCGGACATCAATCGGCTGGAAGGGATCTATTCGTACGATGTCGATGACATCCAGAAGGTTGTGATCGACAATTCGCGAGCCCGAAGCGAGGCCGCCGCCGAAGCGGAGGCGATCATCGGGCAGGAGATTGCCCGCTTCGTCCAGGCGCGGGCCATTCGCGAAGGGGCGCCGGTCTTGACGCAGCTTCGAAGTCACGCCCAGAAGATCGCCCGCGCCGAGCTGGAGAAGACGCTCGCCGTGCTGGGGTCCTCTCTCAACGAGCGCCAGCGGCAGAGCGTGGAGGCGATGGCCAACGCCATCGTGAACAAGCTTCTGCATTCGCCCACCACCAAGCTTCGAACCGCGGCGATCTCCACCCCCTCCGAGCCCCATCCGCTGCTCGGTGCTGCCGTGGAGCTGTTCGGGCTGGAGGTGACGCCACTCCCCCTTGCCGAACGCTCCGAGCTCGAGCTGGAAGAGGCTGCTGCCGAGGTGCTCACCGGTACTGGGACCCAGCGTTGAGCCGGCTGACCATCGCCACTCGGGAGAGCCCGCTCGCACTCTGGCAAGCCCGCTTCGTGGCCGAGTCGCTGCAGCGGCTCCATCCAGGGCTTGAGGTCGGTCTGCTCCAGATGAGCACGGCGGGTGATCGCTTCCTCCAGGCTCCGCTGTCTCAGGTGGGAGGCAAGGGGCTGTTTGTTAAGGAGATCGAGGCGGCGCTGCTGGACGGCCGTGCAGACCTCGCGGTCCACAGCCTGAAGGACATGACCAGTCAGATGCCGGAGGGGCTCTGCCTGGCCTGTGTCCCGGAGCGGGAGGATCCGCGCGATGCCTGGGTCAGCCCGGCCAGCATCGCCTGGGAAGAGATCCCGCGGGGCGCCAAGCTCGGCACGTCGTCTTTGCGGCGCAGCTGCCTGGTACTGGAGAAGCGGCCCGACCTGGAAATCGTCCCGCTTCGAGGCAACGTGCAAACCCGGCTGCGGAAGCTGCGAGACCAGGGGCTGGCTGGCGCGATCCTGGCGTTCGCCGGGCTTCGGCGGCTGGGGTTGGAGGGCGAAGTGACCGCCGCGCTGTCGCCGGAGCAGTCGCTGCCGGCGGTGGGCCAGG
>JBGTHI010000631.1:0-1683 GCA_041746295.1 Myxococcaceae bacterium | reverse complement strand
TACGACGACGAGGGCGAGGGGACCCGGTGGGGGAAGCATCCGCACCACAAACCGCACTCGGCGCTCGATGCGCTGATCCGACTCTACAGCCGGCCGGGGGAGCGGGTGCTGGACCCTTTTTCCGGAAGTGGGTCGATCCCGGCTTCGGCGATCAAGCTCGGGCGGCGCGCAGCCTGTCTCGAGCTGCAGCCGGAGTGGGCGCAAGGGGTGACGCGTCGGCTGGCGGAGCTTGCGGGATGAGGCATTGGGTCTCGCGCCGATGCGATGTCAGGGCTCCGTGATTGATCCGCTCCAGCTTGGTGGGGGCGGTCGGCGATGGGGGGAGTGGTTGAGCGGTATGCGAGCCTGGTCGCGCGACAACGCGGCGTTCTGAGTCGCGCGCAAGCGCTCGGGCTCGGGTGTTCTGAGGACTCCATCCAACGCCGCTTGGCCACCGGGGAGTGGACAGCGGTCTTCCCCGCGGTCTATCGCGTGGTGGGAGCGCCGAGGGCCTGGCTTCAAACCCTCAAGGCGGCCACCCTGTGGGCCGGAGACGGTGCGGCCATCTCTCATCGTGCAGCGGCCGCGCTCTGGAGGATGGACGGGTTCGCACCGGGAACCGTCGAGCTCTCGGCCCCTTTCTCTCTGAGATGTGGAAAGCCAGGGCTCTCACTTCACCGCGCACCGAATTTATTGCCTTCGGACATCCGATCCATCGATGGCATCCCCGCGACCAGCGCGTCACGAACTTTGATCGATCTGGGAAGAGTCTGCTCGCATCAACAGCTGGAGGAGGCCCTCGAATGTTGCTTGCGACGGGGGCTCACAACGGTCGACCGACTTCAGAGCCGGCTCTCATCGTCGGGAACGTCAGGCCGAAAAGGAGCGGCGGCACTGGGCAGGCTCTTGAAGAGTCGCCCCCCTGTGGCTGCCGCCGCCGAGAGCATTTTGGAGACGCGCCTGCTCCAGCTATTCAGGCAGGAGGAGCTACCGGATCCGGCACGACAGCTCGAGGTAAGAGACGGAAATCAACTCATCGCCCGCCTCGACTTTGCGTTTCCGTTACAGCGCCTCGCGATCGAGACGGACGGTGCCGACCATCACCTGCGCCCAGCCAAATGGAAGTCGGATCATGATCGCCGCAATGCACTGCTGGCATTGGGCTGGATCTGCATCGTCGCGACCTGGCACCAGGTGCACTTCGAGCCGGTTCGTCTCGTTGCCCATGTGCGCCGCACGTTGCAGAGTAGAGGTTGGGTAGAAAAGCCGCGCCTGGCGCGGAAAAAACGCAAAACCTCCGGCAGATGAGCCCGTTCCCTCCCTCCAGAAGCCCTCCAGCTCCTGGCCGAGCGAAACCAGCTCACCAGCCGTCACGGCCGTGCCGCCTTCGGCATTCTTCTGCTGCAGGATCTCGCGGTGATCCCGATCCTGGCGCTTCTGCCCGCCGCGAGCCGGGGAAGCGGTCCCGCTCCCTCCAACTGGAAGGTTCTCGCGATCGCCGCCGGGATGCTGGGGCTGACCTTCGCGGGCCGCTATGTGCTGCGCCCGTTCTTCCGATGGGTCGCGTCGATGCAGAGCCAGGAGCTTTTCACTGGGACGCGTGACCCGTCTGGGCCGCCGCGCCTCTCTCGCGCTCGCGGCCACGGTCTGTCAGGGTGGAGAGTTCGCCTTCGTCCTGTTTGGCGTAGCGGTGGGTGCTGGTCT
>JBGTHI010000630.1:0-3307 GCA_041746295.1 Myxococcaceae bacterium | reverse complement strand
GGGAGAGGGGAAACTGATCGGGTGCCAGCCGGAGGCCCATGAAGACGTCGGGATCGAACTTCTTGGCCTCCGCAAAGCCCTGCGCCGCCACGAGCCAACTGTCGAGCTGGCCCAACATCTTCCGCATCTGCTTGAGGATATCGAAGTACATGGCCCCATTCTAGCCGGGGAAGGACAAGGACACACGCCTTCTAGAAACTATTGGAGGTGAGCGGCGAGCTCCTCGAACCCTCCGATGTGCTCGGAGCCGAAAAAGATCTGCGGAAACGTCTCGCGCCCGCCCGATCGCTTCAGCATCTCTTCGCGGCGGTCAGGTTGGTCGGTCACGTTGAAGTCCTCGAACTCCAAGCCGCGTGCCCGAAGCAACTTCCGGGCGCTGATGGAGTAGGGGCAGCCAGTTCTCGTAAAAATCTGAATCTCGCTCATGACCGCAAGCTGCGCATCCGCCCTGAGCTCCGGCAAGGTCGCCCGCGCGACACGGCCGCCGAACGAAGAACTATACGTCGATCCGCTCGCATGTTAGGCGCCGTCGCATGATCCAGGCGCTGAAGTGGGCAGTCCTGTTCACGGTGGTTTCGGTAGGTCTCGTCTGTCCCGAGGCGCTCGCCAGGCGGCGCCACCGCGATTCCGCGCGCTTCTCTTTCACCTTCACTCCGTCGGTCCCAATCTCCGGGAATCTGCTCAGGTTAAGCCGCACCCACTACAACATCGGCGGGGAAGTGTCGGCCGGGCGCAGTGTTCGCTACCACCTCGCGCTGCTCTACGGAAATCTGGTGGGGCAGTCGACTTTTCGGGTGGAGCCGCTCGCCTTCGGCCTGCCGATCGAGCTGTTCGAGGGCCGCGAGGTGGAGTTGGACCTGGAGCCGGTGCTCTCGGTGCTGAATGCCGGCTTCATCGTGGACGGCCCCAACGCGCAGGTCGTCTTCAGCAGCGGCATCCGGCTGCAGCTCAACATCGCCATCGAGCGCTTCTACCTGGGGATCGTGCCGATCGGCTTCGACCTCCGGTACTACGGCAACAAGTCGGGCGGAGACAGCGCGATCGACTACCGGCCGCAGATCTTCATCGGTGCCAACTTCGACTAGTCATTGGGGAGCGAGCATGAGCGCAGCTTCCAGACGGCAGGCGGGATAACCCCGGAATGCCGTTCAATCCGCTGCTCCTGGGAGCTGCTTCCGCCGGTGGAGCGGTCGTGGGGGGCTTGGGCCGCTGGGCGGTGATCCTGGCCACACCGCGGCCCATCCCCCTTCAGGAGGCCGAACCTTCGTCCCGCTCCTAAAGCCAATGCGTTCAGATAAGGCGGCCGCGGCACGAAACGTTCTCAAAAAACCGCGCCTGCCGCGGAAAAACGAGCACATTTCGAGTACGGGCCTGCTCGTTGGGGTCTCTCTGAACGTATTGTTCCTAGAGTTCCTCCGTCGTTCCGTCGCTCGGGCCGATGGCGCGCCGGGGCGACCCCTCGATCGCGATGGGCGCGGGACCTCTTGCGAGCGGGTGGGTCTGGATGGGGTGCGGATAGCGAGTCCCCAGCGGAGGGATCTGGAGGGTGGTGTTTCCACTCCGAAAGCGCGCCGTCGCGGTCGCCTCGTCGACGTACTCATGCAGGGCCTTGCTCCGAGCCTCGACCCGCTTCTGGAATGCGTCAAGGTGCTCGGTGACCTCGGTCTCGCTCCAGCCCCACAGGGGGGCCATCAGCTCCGCCACCTCTTGCGCCGCTTGAAGGCCGAAGTTTGGGGCGATCTCGTGGTTCGGTTTTCCGGTATCGAGCGCTATGCGGGTGAACAACCGAAGCACCGACTCTACGGTCTGCGCGCCATTGCCGACCACGGCGAGGATCACTTCCGCCCTGAGGTGATTGGGGGCGTACTCCAGCGGCCTGTTGAGCCCAAGGTACTCGCCCTCTCCGGACGCGAGGTTTGCCAGATCATCTTCGATCAGCTGTGCGAGCTCAAAGACCTGCCAAAGGTATCGATTGATCAGCGGTTGGACCCACCCTTCCGGGAGATTCATCCGCTCTTCCAGAACGCCACGGAAAGCAAGAGGTGTGTTCAGCCAGTGGCCAATCAAGGGTTCGTCCAGGTTACCCTGGACCGGGAAGCCGCTCGGCCCTCCCAGCTTCTTGACCAGCAACCCGGCCGCGCGACGAGCACCGGCAACGCTCATTGGCGAGGCGGTGAGCAGTCCAGGGGCCACATCAGGGAAGGGGTCACCCTCCTGTCCGGGGATGAACGCTGTCTCCATGGGCCGAACCCCGGACGAAACGTCGACCACGTCGTCGATGGTGATCTCGTTGCCGCCCTGACGGCCCAGAACATGGTTCAACCTCTCTAGGAGGACTCTGACCTCCGGTTCTGTACCTACGGCGAGCTCCGCGTCACCTTCGGAGGGAACCTCAGTGGCTCCGACGATCCAGTGGCGGCCAGGAAAGTGCTGGTCATTGTCCTTGAGGTCCAAAAACCTGTCATCGCCTTTGCGCATGGCGGATATGACCACGCCGTCGACTGCCGCGACGATGCACCGATCCAGCGCTCCCTCACGGAGGGTCACGTAGGTCGTCTTGTTTCTCACCCCCTGAGCTTGCGGCGGCTCCCCGCGCTCGCGCAGTGCGTCGCCCAGCGGTGCCCAGGTGCCGGTGGCGTCTACGACTATCCGGGCTCGAATCTGGAACACCTCGCCAGTCTGCTGGTCTCGCGCATAGATCCCGATGATCCGACCATCGCGCCTGCGGATCAGGTCCACCGCCTGGATCCCCATTGCTACGGCTGCGCCGGGATGCCGGGAAGTCCCTGCCGCCGCGGTTCGAGCGACCTGGACCGCGAGCTCCGCGCCATTGAGCGTGGGCTCCTCAATCGCGAAGGCGCCGATCACGCCCGGTGGAATCCCCGCTATATCCTTCCCTAGCCTCCGCCGGCTGAAGAAGCGCAGCGACGGACCGTTGCCGCCGGCGATGCTGTAGGCGGCGAGACGACTCCCGACCTTCGCTGCCTGGGCCCAGCTGGTGACCGGCACCAGGAAGCGGAGGTTGGTCACCATGCCGTCCGGGAGCGTTCTGACCAGACGGCGCGCCTCCGCCCGTTCGCGCAGGATCCGCTGAAGTGGGACGCCGGATCGGCCGTGCGCCGCATGGTAGACGATGCCCGGAAGTCCGCTACCCACGTAGTTCGAGTCGCGCCCGTTCCACCCCCCGTCGCGCCCGTCCACCAGCCCGACATCGAGGCCGCTTCGCACGCCGGCCAACGCGGCATAGGCGCCGACCGGACCGGCTCCGACCACCAGGTAGTCCAGCTCCACCGCGCGCAGCTTTTCG
>JBGTHI010000629.1:0-1771 GCA_041746295.1 Myxococcaceae bacterium | reverse complement strand
CCAGAAGCTGTGCCGCCAGCGCCTCGGAGCTCGCGCTGTCCATCGAGAGCTGCGACACGGTTCTCCCGGCGCGCATTACCGCGACGTCATCCGCTACCGCCCGGACCTCGTTGAGCTTGTGGGTGATCAGCACCACCGTGCAGCCATCCTGCTTCAGTCGCCGCAGAAGCTCGAACAGCTCGGCGATCTCCGGAGCGCTCAGCACCGCGGTCGGCTCGTCGAGAAGCAGGGTGCGGGCACCGCGGTGAAGGATCTGGAGAAGCTCCAGCTGTTGCCGCATGCCGACCGGCAGCTCCACCACCGGCCTGGTCAGCTCGAGCTGGAACCCGAGCTGGTCAGCCAGGGCTGCCACCTGCGCGCGCGCGGAACGCCGGTCGAGCAGCCCGAACGCCGATCGGGGTTCACGCCCCAGAATCACATTCTCCACAGCGTTCAGCGTCGGAACCAGAGCGAAGTGCTGGTGCACCATCCCGATGCCCGCGGCGATCGCTTCGCGAGGATGGCGGAAGCGCACCGCCCTCCCGTTCAGGGAGATTGTCCCACCGTCCGCCGCATAGAGACCGGACAGGACGTTCATCAAGGTGGATTTCCCCGCGCCGTTCTCGCCGAGTAGGGCCAGGATCCTTCCTTCCGCGAGGTCGAGGGAGGCGTCCTCCAGCGCGACGCAGTCACCAAACCGCTTGGAGACGTTCCGGAGCTGAATCAGGGGCGCCTCGCGCTCTCGAACGTGGCAAGCGCGGCGCGGGTGGCCGGGACGTGAAGGCGCCTTGCGCGAATGCGTTCCGCGAAGAGGTCCACCTCGGCCAGCGCGCCGTCTCGAGCCTCGAGCGGCAGCCGGATCGGTGCCAGCGCCACGGCATCGTCCTCCAGGCCAAGCGTCTGATCGCCCCCCTCGAAGCGCCCCTCCACCGCCCGCTGGGCCGCCTCGTAGACCGCCAGGTCCACCCGTTTGATCATCGAGGTCAGCATCGCCTCGGGCGCCAGGGCGTGCTGGTCCGAGTCGCAGCCGATCGCGAAGACCCGCCGCCCGCTTTGCCGGGCCTCCCTCACCGCCTGGATCACCCCCAGCCCGTCTCCGCCCGCGGCGTGGAAGAGCAGGTCCACATTCCTGGAGAGGAGATCCACGGCGAGCTGCTTTCCGCGCGACACGTTGTCGAATCCTCCGGTGTAGACAGCCTGGGCCTCCACCCGACTCCCCCGCGGTGAACCCGCTGCGACACCCGCGCGAAAGCCCGCTTCGAATCGTTCGATCAACGGTAGAGCCATGCCGCCCACAAAGCCAACCTTCCCGGTACGGCTAACCTGCGCCGCCAGGACGCCGGCCAGGAAGCTGCCCTCTTCCTTGCGGAAGGTGACGGTGCGGACATTGGGCAGGGAGAAGAGCTTTCCCTGCGCGTCGAACAGAGGGCTGTCTACGAGCAGGAACCGCGCCCGCGGATTCTTGCGCGCCACCGCCTCCAGCGCGTTCTCCAACATGAAGCCGTTGCCGATGGTCAGCACCGCCCCCTGGTCCACCACCAGCTGGAGGTTGGGCTCGTAGTCCTCCTGAGCGCGGCTGAGCAGGACGATCGGTCGAATGCCCAGGGGCCGGATCGGCCCGGCCTTTACCGAAAGGCCCGCGGGAACGAGCGCCGCGAGCTCTTGTGATGAAAGCTCGCGATAGCCGCTGCCGGTCCACCGCTTTCCCGCCGCCCAACTCTCGAGCCCGCGCAGCGCGGCATCGTTGAAGGAGCCGTCTCCGCGCCCGGCCACGTCGGTGACCAGGCCGACG
>JBGTHI010000628.1:0-5217 GCA_041746295.1 Myxococcaceae bacterium | reverse complement strand
AGCAGCTTCCGAGCCGGGTGCGCCGTCCGAAGAGGCCGGCCCTCCCTACATTCCGCTCGAGCGGGAGATGGACCTGGAGCTCAATCAGCAACTGGAGGCCGAGGCCGCGGCAGACGGCCGGGTCTGGATCTTCGGCTGGAGCCCCGAGACCAGCCAGGCCCTGCTCAAGCTTCTCTCCTCTGAGCTGTTTCCGGCGCAGGTGGCTCGCCCTGAGGACGTGATCAAGTCAAGGCGCGAAGATGTCGTGGTCTCGCCGCTGCCGGCGATGGAGGCGTTGGTCTCCGGCGGCGGAGGGTTCCAGGGCCAGCTGGTCGTGGCGGTGAAGTCACCCGAAGGCGACCTGATCCGCGCGCAGAGCCTGGGGGCCAAAGGCTACGTGGCCACGCCGGTAGACAAGGACTTGCTACTGCGCGCGATCAAACGTTGCCGGCGTGCAGCACGCCTTTCCTAAGAAGCCCACGCGCATACGGAGCTTCTACGCTTCAATGAGCGGGATGCTGACTTCCACAACATAGGGGAGCCGAGCGCGATGCACGGCATCCTGCAGCGAGAGTCGGACGAATTGATCTTGGCTGTATCCAAGGGCTTTGGCGTACTTGGCGGCGCTCTGAGGGGTTACGGGCTTGCCATGCTCGATCGCGGCAACATGCGCCCGGGTGACCTTCAGTCGTTTGGCCATATCAGCAAGCGACCATCCTTCTCCCTCTCGGATAGATGCGATCAGAGCTCCAAGTGAGAGGGGGCCACCGTAAATCTTCTCGAGTTGCTTGCGAGCAGGGCTTCTGGACTTAGCGCTAGTAGTCATGGGGATGCACCTCTTCAACAAAGATCAATTCCGCTCTGTCATCAGTGGTTAAGACGTACACGGCTCGCCATTGCTTGCTCAGGCGGATTGCTCTTTTTCCAGCGAGCCGCCCCTTCAGAGGATGATCGTTGAACCCCGGCACCTTCCTCACCTCATCCAGACCCCTCGTCTCCACATCATCCACCCAGGCTAGAAGCTTCGCGACGATGTGCTTAGGCACGCAGCACAGTTGCCTCACAACCCCCCTTGAGAGCTCAACACGAGAAAGCACAAGACGATTGTATACCTTTTAGATATACAAAGCAACACCTAGCCGCCTCCCTTTCAAGGCAAGCAGGCGTTGAAGCCCGAGGTCAGCCAGGCTTTGCCTAAAGTCGATCGAGGAGGGACAAGTAAAAATGCCAAGCCATCAGAGTGTATGGTCCGAACGCTCAGACCAGATCCTCGACGTTCGGTCGACGACTTCCGATCAGCCGTTTTGCGCCGGGGTCTTGCTGGTCCATGAGAAAAGCCTGCTCATAACCCTGAGCTGGTCAAAGGTCGCGTCAACCCCTCCCACCCTCTGCGTTGGAGGTGTCGGAGGAGGGCAAGAGCCACAGGAAGACATCTGGACCTGTGCTCACCGCGAGGCCCTCGAGGAACTCGGTCATTCTGTCGACCTGATCCCTTCACGCACGACCTATGCCCACGATATGGACACCGGAAAAATATCGAAGACCGTGTGTGTTGACCTGACTCCCCCATTCGCCCTGCAGAGACGACGTAACTCAAACCCCAGCAAACCGTTTCGAGATTCCCTACCAGCTGGCCCCTTCACCTACTTTGGACTGTTTCTGGCCCGGTTCTCGGGGAAGCCACCGGAGCGATTTCGTCCTAGTGACACGGACATCGCGGCACTGCTGTGGATGCCGCTGCGTCACTGGTCCACTCTGCACCAGACCCCTTCGCTCCAAGAGGTACGAGAGGCTGGGGGTAACATTGCCTGGACCCTCCCGGGACTGGACGAGCAAACTCGGCTCTCGCTCCCTCCCGACGAGTCCCTGACCACCATCGCCCCTCTCCTTGCCACCTGCCCTCAAGCTTGGCCCGTCAGCTGATTGAGACGACTGAGCCTGCCACGTCGGATTCCGACGCGCTATGCACACTCGTTTCCGAAATCAGCGCATGCAGAGCCGAAAGGCGTGATTGCCCTTCAGCTGATTGTGCTTGCCCCACAAACTTCTCCGAACTAGTGAAAGCCTCGCAGCACGCCCAGGTGGTGGAATTGGTAGACACACTAGATTCAGGGTCTAGCGCTCGCAAGAGCATGGAGGTTCGAGTCCTCTTCTGGGCATCTTCAACGCTTCGCGGGCCTGAGCGCTTCCCCGTCGCAGCTCGCTCCACTTCAACCTTCTGATCAGCACCGAGGCCGTCCCCAGCAGCAGCAGAGTGGTGAGCGAAGCCAGGTGGGTCAGCGCCGCATAGGCGGCCGCCGCCTCTTCCGGGGCACCGAGCGCGCGGGCGATCCAGCTGGTGAGTAGGTAGTAAATGCCGATGGTCGCCGGCAGGCCTGGCACCTGCCCCAAGGCGATCGTCCCAAGCACCAGGGGACCCACGAAGAGGCCACCCGAAACGCCGATCGCCTCCAGCCCGAAGCCGTAGCCCATTGCCGGTGCCAGAACCGGTGGAATCGAGAGGAGGCCCACCCACGCCAGGCGTCGCGACGAGCGGGCCGCACCCAGGCCGGAGTGGAGCTGCCCCAGGGGACGGGCAATCCACCCCCAGCGATGCTTCGAAGCGGCCAACCGGGCAGACCACCGTCCCGCCGAGCGCGAGAGGATCCAGAGGAACATGGAGAGGAGGGCCAACGCCAGCAGCGCCCATTTCAGGCCCCCCAGGAACGGCTTCAGCGCATGCGAGAGCGGGCTCAACAGCGCCGCCGCGAGGATCAGCATCAGCGCGTAGAACTCGAGCAGCTTACAGACCGCCACCGAGCCGAGCGCGGTGGCGAAAGGGAGGTTTCGGGTCCGCGCCATCAGGAACGAACGGGTGAGGTCACCCAGTTTCCCGGGCAGCACGTTATTGACGAAGACGCCGATCGCAAGGAGGTGGTACCGCTCGCGGAACGGCACCCGTTCGGGCAGCGCCCCCTGCCATTGCAGCGCCCGCATCGGCACGACCGCGGCAGTGAACAAAGAGAAGATCGCCAACCAATGGAGGTTCTGTGGAATCTGTCGGAGAAACCTGCCCATTGGAAACCGCGGCACAGGACGCGGCAAGAACTCCCAGCCTCCGGAGAGATCCCAGTGGAAGAAGGCAGTGGAGAAGAGCAGCAGCGACAGCAGCGCGCCGGCCAGCGCTCCGATGGCTTTCAATGCTCCGCGGACTCCTGGTTTCATCAGCGTCGAACGTAGGCTCCCCGTGCGTAGCTGCCCAGGATTAAGCCGTTCCGGGAGCCGCCGTCGCGATCGAGCTGCACAGACGATCCTCTTCGCGCTACCCTTAGTGACTGCCTAGCCCGAGGTGCGGGCGCTGTTCAGGAGCTCCGATCGGTTTCTGGGGGCGGAAGTACCTCACCTGGCCGCGCTGGGCTTCAGGGAGACCCGTCGGCGGACGATGTCCCTTTCTGTGGAGCCTATGTTTCCTCCCAGGGAACATAGGCTCCACAGTCTGCATTCGGGCAAGGGATTCTAGGAGAGCCAGCCTTGCAGCTCGGCCGGAATCCTGGGCTCCACCCTCAGTCCCGCCTCCAACTCCAGCGGCTGCGCGTAGACCCCTCGCCGCTGCAGTGCCCCTGCCAGCGCGCTTCGATGGGACGGATCCGGGCAGAACAGGATGCAGCCGTCCCCGCCCCCCGCGCCGGAAGGCTTGCCGGCCGCACCGTGCTCGCGTGCGAGCGAGAGAATCCGCGCCATCGACTCCGGCACCAGCGAGCCGAGCTCGCCAAAGAGCGCCACCAGGGCTTCGCACGCGCTCGCCACCGCGGGGAGATCGCCTTCGAGAAGACCTCGCTCGAGCGTGGCGCCGTGGCCGTCGGACCGGACCACGAAGGCGCGGCGCGCCTCTGGAGAGAGCTTCCGCTCCGCCTGGGCGATCAGGCTGGGGGTGGAAGCGCTTGCGCCGGAGAAGGCATAGAGCAGCGACAGCCTGGGCGGCGGCAACGGGGTCACGTCAACGGGCGGCGAGGCGCTCCAGACCTGGCGCAGTATCGGCGAGGTGGCCTTCTCCAGCAGCGCCTCCACCGGAAAGCGGCGGTAGCGGATCCATCCACCCGAGAAGGAGGCTGCGACGTCGCCCCCACTTCCCTTCCCTCCCTGGGCATGGGTGTGCCCGAACAGGGCCAGCTTGAGCGGGTCGGCACCGGCGCCCCCTAAAGCGAAGCGCTCCGCCGCGGCAGCCAATACCGCGGTCCGGCCACTGCCGCCCATCCCCAGCTTGAGGCCGGAGGAGGAGACCGGTGACGGGCTCAGGGCCAGCTCGAATCCGGGAGCCTCCCTTCCCTCGAGCCGGAGGGCAAGATCGAGCGTGATCGCGGCGAAGCGGTGGCTTCCCGGAATCTCCCGTTCCCAGTGAACCCCCAGCGGCGTGGTCCGGCCGGAGAGCCTTCCCTCCTCCACGATCAGGTGCACCTCCCGGTCTTCCCGGCGGCGAACCCATGCAAAGGTGCGCGGTCCGACCGCGGCCACCCGCGCCACCCCACCCCAGAGCACCGCGTACTCGCCAGCGAGAAACAGCTTTCCCGGGGCAGAGAGGATCTGTTCGGGAAGTCCCACTAGAAGAGGTGCTCCCCCACCAGTCGCGTTCCACCTCCGGGCACGCAAGCGGTGACCTCCAGCGCGCCGCAGTCCTTGAGCAGCCGCTCCACCGCCTCCAGTTGGGAGCGTTCGGTGAGGATTACGGGATTCGGCCCGGCATCGAGGGTGAACCAGGCCTTCAGCCCATTCTCCCGCTCGTCCCGGGCTTCGGCGATGCGCTGGATGATCTCCAGCGTCTTCGGCTTGAGGTAGCAGATGGGCGGCTCGGCGGCCATGGCGGAGGCATGCATCCGCCAGGCGTTGCGCTCCGCCAGCTCGCCCAGCCCTCGCAGATCCCTCCGGCGGATCAGCTCGGTGGCGGGTGCGATCTCCTTCTCGGTCGAGCTGACCCACGCCGGATAGTAGGGCGAGCTCTCCTGCGTCTGGCGCATTCCATCGCGCGACTTGACCTTCTTCTCCCCGCGGTCGACCACCGCCACCACCATCCGGACCTCCGGCCAGTAGTGCTCGTCGAACAGCCCCTCCGCGTAGCTGTCACTGCCCTTGGGGTCGATGCCGCGGCGCCAGGCGGTGAAGCCGCCCTCGATGCTCCGCGACGCGGAACCCGAGCCCTGACGGGCGAGCAGGGACGCAGCCCTCACTTCGTGCGGCAGACCGGCTGCGGCGCGGGTGGCGACC
>JBGTHI010000627.1:0-9871 GCA_041746295.1 Myxococcaceae bacterium | reverse complement strand
TGCGCTGCGCCAGCAGAAGCGCCTTGCATCTCTCAGCGATCCGCCGCGGCAGTCGCGCCGTTTGCACAAACTCGGCGAGCAGATTCTCAACCGCCTCCGCCACGGCCGGGCTGCTTCCGGGCTGTTCGTCTTGGGTCGGCGTAGCTTGGGAGGCCGGCGTCGCACGGCTCAAGGGGTAGAGCAGCACCGCCAGGAGGATAGCGTCTTCCAGCGGCGATCCAGCGCGGATGCGGCGGTCCAACGCGTCGGTGTAGGCGAAAAAGGCCTCCTGCGCATCGGCTTGGTGCTCTTGCAGGTACTGATGAACCGGCGGCAACAGCAGCTTGAGCGCATCCAGGGCGGCGAGCAGCTTGATCGCCGGGCTGGCCACGCTGCCACGGAGCAACTTGAAGGTCTCCTCCAGCAGCCGGGGGGGGGCGCAGCGCGGGAGATCCTCAACCACCCCCTCCATCGCCGCGTAGGTTCTCGGCTCGAAGTCGAAGTCCAGCTTGCAGGCGAAGCGGACTGCGCGCAGCAGTCGGACCGGGTCCTCGCGCAACCGGATCTCCGGATTGCCGATGGTGCGGATGAAGCGCTTGTCCAGATCCCGGCGGCCCTGGACGTAGTCGACAACCTGACCCGCCTCGATGTCGTAGAACAGACCGTTGATGGTGAAATCGCGCCGGCGCGCGTCCTGGTCGACCGTCCCGAAGACATTGTCGGTGGTGATGAGGAGATCCTCCTCATCTTGAGATTCTTGGGAAGGCTCGCCCTGCTCCTCCACCTCGTCCGGCAGCTCACCGGGTGCCACCTCCGGGTCGGCGGGCTGCAGCTGTTCCACCGGCGCCACGATCCCGGCCGCCTCGAGCTCGGAAGGACTGGCGCGGAAGGTCGAGACCTCGATCACCTTGCCGCCCTTGAAGTAGACGTGCGCCAGCCTGAACCGGCGGCCGATCAGCCGACAGTTGCGGAAGATCGCCCGGACCTCACCAGGGTGAGCCGAGGTCGCGATGTCGAAGTCCTTCGGCTTCTTGCCCAAGAGGAGATCGCGAACACACCCTCCAACGAAGTAGGCCTGGTGACCGTGCTGAAGCAGCCTGCGGACCACCTTTGAAGCGTCGGGGTCCAGCTTCGCCGGATCGATCTCACTGTCGGCCGGATCTTCCTCTGATGGGGTGGGGACGGCTTCGGCAGACAACTCCACCTCGGTGATCGTCAGTTCGTTCGGGTCGAAGGCCGGAGAAGAGGTAGAGTCTCGCGTCATGGAGATTGTCCGGTCTATACCTCATTGGGCCTGAGATGGGAGAGTCGATGACCGTTCTTGTGACCGGAGCGACAGGCCTGTTGGGTGCCCACCTGGTCCGACGGCTCAATCGTGAAGGAATCCGCCCCCGTGCGCTGCTCCGGGAACGGTCCGACCTGCGCGGTCTAAATGGAACCTCCTATGAGCCGGTGCGAGGGGACGTCCTGGATCCCTCGAGCCTGGCTCGGGCTACCCAGGGTGCGGAGGCGGTCTTCCATCTTGCGGGCAGCGTCCGATTCAACCCGCAAGAGGCGGCCTCCTTGGAGGCGGTCCACGTGGAAGGCACCCGGAACGTCGTCAAGGCTTGCAGGCAGAGCGGTGTCCGGAGACTGATTCACGTCTCTTCGGTCGCGGCTTTGGGCTACGGGCCGCTCAACGATCCGGCGACCGAGGAGACCCTGGAGCCGTTCGACTCCGGCAGCGCCTACCACGCCACCAAGCGGGCGGGGGAGCAGGTGGCTTTGGCTGCATCGGGTCCCCAGCTGGAGGTGGTGGTTGCCAATCCGGCGTTTGTGGTGGGCGCCTACGACGTTCGCCCGTCCTCCGGAGCGCTGCTGATTCAGATCGCGCAGGGACTGATGGTCTTCTTTCCCAGCGGCGGCAATGGCTTCGTCAACGCGCAGGACGTCGCGGAAGGGCTGTGGTTGATCTGGCGGAAGGGTCGCCCCGGCGAGCGCTACATCCTGAACGGCGAAAACCTAACCTACCGTCGGTTTTTTTCCCTGTGCGCCGAGGAGGCCAATGTCTCCCCACCCCGCCTTCCGCTCTCGGATAGGCTGTTGCGGCGGGTATCGGGATGGGCGGACCGTTTCGCCCACTACCTTCCCCAGCCGTTCGATCGGCTGAGTGGCGCGCTGCTCCGGACGCAGACCCTGACCGCCTACTACAGCTCGCGGAAGGCGCAGCTGCAGCTGGGCTACCGGCCCAGGCCGGTGCGCCTGGGGATTCGCGAAGCCTACCGCTGGTTCCAGGAGGAGCGCTACCTGGCGCGCGACCGGCCGCTCTCACCGACCGAGCCGTATCCCACCATCAGCTCGTCTCATTGACGCCGAAAGCCCGTCCGGCACCATCGCGCGAATCCTCTGCTAGAAGGCGCGACATGATGGTTTCCGGCGCGTCGCAAAAACTCCGGGCGCTTCAGGCGCAACGGTCCCACGCTCAACGACTCAGGGCTTCGACGGGCACCGATTCTCTCATTCACCTCCCTTGCACGGCGGTGGGCTGGTATCTGGCGGATCGCGCCACGCCGGGCTTCTTGGAGCGGCACGGTCCGGCCCTGAGGGTAGACTTGCCCGCGGCAGCGAGCAGCCCCGTGCCCACCCCTTCGGTAGGGTGGATGCCGGTCGATCCGGCGGAAGCATACGAAGGGATCGATGAGAGGATCTCGGCGCTCACCCTGGTTCTGGAGGGGCTTGGGGGAGACCGGCCCTACCTCTCGTGGCCCGTCGACCGCCGGCTCCTGGAGCAGGTCTGTTGCGATGTTCTCCAAGGTGCCAGCATTGAGAGGCGGATGCGACTCGCGGACCTTCTCGATTCGGAGGGTCCCGGGATTGCTCCCGAGGTCACGCAGGCCCTGGGGGAAAACCTGGTTGTCGCAGTAGGTTCCGGAGCCCTGGACACCACCTCCATCGAGGAGCGCCTGGTATGGCTTCGGGTTGCATCCGCTGTGCTGCGTGCCTCACCCAGCTCCCCCACTCGCCGAGGAGAAACGCCGTTCCTAGGCGAGTTTCTACGCCTCTGGCTCCTGGGATCCAGCCAAGGGCTCGATGAGTCCCTCGCGCTGTTGGGGCTGACCATCGATGGCCTTAGGACCTCGACTCTCGAGCTTCCACGCGATTCAGAGCTGCTCGCTTCGGTTTGCTTTGCGAGCGGCTCTTCTCTTTTCCAATCGAAGCAACCTTGAGCAGCACCGTCCAAGCTCAGCTCAACGCGGGTGGGGTTCCTGCGGCCACGGTAACTCGGGCCATCCGCTACGCGCTCTTGCAGGGACTGCTCACCGCCCATCAGCGCCGAGGCACGGAGGGCCTCTCGCATGGGGAAGCCTTTTTCGTCCACCAGATGATCGACCGAAACGCGCCCACCCCCCTTCGGGATGATCTCGGAAGAGAAGCGATTGCCGGCTTCGGCGCAGAGCCGGCGCTGCAGCCACTGCTGATCCTGGATCTCCTGAACCAAGCAGCCGTCTCACCAGCGGTTCGGGATAGCTTTCGCGCGCGGCTAGAGAGAACTCGAGAGGATCCGGGAACGCCGGTGGGCAATCAGATCACCGCGCTTGAAGTGCTTATCTCCGGATGGGGAGACGACTACGGCTCTGCCGAAAACCGGCGGAAGGTGGCGGAACACCGGTTGGCTCACTCAACAGACGCCTTCAACAGGGCTCAGTCCGCCAAGGTCCTGATCGAGTTGGGCGACAGATCCGAAGCACTGCTCTCGGCCCTCTTCGACACTCCTTGGGGTATCGAGGAGGAGGATCTGAGTCGGTTCGGAGCGGAGACGCTGATCCGTTTGGGCGCGGTGGACAAAGCTCTCGCCCTGGAAAGCCCTCCTCTCGACCTGTTCCTCGCACTGACGGAAGCAGGAGTTTGGGACGATCGAGTGCTCCAAGCGCTCCTCGCGTCTGTGGAGCGGGGGAGCTCGAGGCTGGTGCAGCTACTGGTCGAGTGGGGCGCTCGAGACGAGCCGGCCCGCGCACGAATCGAGGAGGCTGTTAGAGCTGCAGGTCCCCAGGCATCTCTCGATTTGCAGCGCGCCATCCTTCCGGAAGTACAGGAGGAGGAGCGCCGGTCCGCCGAGGACTTCATTCGGCTGATCGTCGATAGGGAGTTGCAAGCTTATATCGGTTTCCCTCTGGCGCTCGCCCGGCTTGGCCCGTTTAGGAGCTCGGAACCATCCCCCGAGCTGGTCGATCAGGTGGTCACCCTCCTTCGCGCAGACCCAAGCCTCGGGGGGCAGGTCCGCGATCTGACCCTTTCTGCTTCGGACCTCTGGCGGCGTCAGAACATGTTCGAGCCTGAGCCGGTCGAGAGATGACGGCGCAATGAACCCCCTTGAAGCACAGGGTTCGGGTCTGGGCTGCCCGGCGCCGAGACAGCTCCTGCCGCTCGAACCACGCGACCGCCTCCTGGGTAAAAGCGCATCCAGCATCGAGCCGGTCCCCTCCAGGGCCTGGATCAACCAGCTCTTCCCAGACCACACCGTCGATCTTGAGCTTCTCCACCAACACCGAGCGCATCTGGGTGGGGCTTCCGGAATTGGCAGCTACGCCGCAGGCGAAGGGCCTTACTCCCGTCGCGAGGACGGTGTTCGACAAGCGAGTCTGCCGAATTCGTCGGAGCCGCTGTCGCAGACACCCAGATCTCTTACCTTTCCTGCAAAGTCTTGCTTCGGACTGAATCTGTAGGGCAACCGATTTCGAGCGACGGTGACAATAGAGCATGGATGCGAGATGGGTCGTAGGTTCAGCTCTGGTCGGTGGAACTCTCAACGCAGCACGGCGCGCCTGGAACGTGCGCAGCACTGCGCTGCGCGGGGAACAGTCCGGGGATTGGAAGAAGCCTGCGCGCGACGCGGCACTCAAAGGCTTCCTGATTGGAGCCGTTGTCGGCGGCGGCGTGGCCGCCGCAGGCAGCCACTTACACGATAGAAGTATGAAGGCTACGGCGGAGGAACTCCTAGAGCTTCAAAAAAGTTTGGGCGGCCGACCCGATTGGGTTCACATCAGTGGACTCAAGGGACAAAAGACCGTTGCGGTCCAAGCGGGGATAGAGGGCGGTGCTGCGTTGTCCGGAAAGTCTGTAGACACGATCTTTCCGGACTGGGATTCAACTGACAAATGGGTGAGAGAGTCCCTGTTGAGGTACGGCAGCAAATCGGATCCAGTGACAAAGCTGTCACAGGAGCAGATATCCGAGCTCTTCAGACGGTACCAAAGGTTCATGTAAGCAATCGCTTGCGTTCGCTTGACGCGATCAAGAGTCCTAAACAAACTGCATCCAGGGGCAGGCTGCGGAGCTAGAGATCGGAGCCGGCCTTGCGAACGTTGGCCCGGTCTCGATCCACGCAGCCCTTGGTCAGCGTATACTGGTAGGTGCCCAACTCGTCGCGCCAGTATTCGCCCTCGAACGGCCAATAGAGCTGGTCGTCCGCGACCGCCACCGAGTACTTGTACTTCTTGACGATCTCGGCGCGGCCCTCCGCGGTGAGCTGGAGCTCCAGGAACTCCTTCTCCTTGGTGGAGGTCTCGAACTTGATGCGCTCGCCGTTGGCCAGCAGCTTCTTCAGCTCGGCCAGCTCGAACTCCAGCTTGCCCTTGGCCATGATGCCGGCCTTGCGGACCAGCTCCCCTCTCTGGACCTTGAGCCCTTCGAGCAGACCTTTGGTCAGCTCGGAATACTTGAAGGTGTCGCTCTTCATGCCAAGCCGGTCGAGCTCCGTCTCCAGCTCCAGAATCGAGTCGTTGGTGCCCTTGAGATCCTTGTCGGTCAGCGCCAACCGGAGCACCCGCTCCAGGATCAGGTCGGTATTGGAGAGCGAGTCCTTGTTCTTCTTCTGAATCTCGGAGAGCACGTTGTAGTACTCCGACGCCTCCATGTCCTTGCGGGTGATCGCCTCGAGCTGGTTGTGCACCGGCATATAGATCCGCTCGAAGTCCTCCAGGATCATCGTTGACTCCCGGTAGCGGCAATTCTCGTAGTAGATGACCGCCTTCAGAATCAGCGCTTCTGGAAAGTACTCTTCCCGGAAAAATGGAGAAGAGAGCGTGATCAGGTTGCCTAAAGCCTGCTCGTACTGGCCGATCCGGTAGTTGGCCCAGGAGGACTCGAACAGCGCCTCCAGCCACTGCGGATTTCCCCGCTCCACCTTTCCATAGTAGTGGATGGCGTTGCGGTTCTGCCGGTGGCCGTAGTGGGTGCGGGCCAGCTGCATGAAAGCGAGCTCGCGCAGATTCCGCTTCTGAGCAGCCTCCGCACCCTTGGCGCGCCAGTCCACTTTGGTCAGCCGAACGACCTCCTTCATCGCCTCCAGCGCGGAGGTGAAGTTTCCATCCCGGAAGTAGGCCAGCCCCTCCAGATACTTCGCGCGGGGAAAGAACGGGTCGGTACGCGGCACGGTCAAAGCCAGCCGCTTTACCTCGTTGAAGCTCTTCTCCGCTTCGGCCCGCCGGTCCACCTGGTCCAGGGCGCGACCGCGGACGAAGTGGTAGCGCGCAAGCAGATAGCGGAACTCGTTCCTGAACTTCTCCGGGAACTCGAAGTTTGAGTACTTGGCGATCTCTTCCAGGATCACCGTCTCATTCACGGTCTTGTGGCTGATGAAGAAGAGCCACTCCAACCCGTTCTTGAAGAATCGGCTCTGCGGCCCCTTGGCCAGGATCTTCGAGAGCTCCCCAAGCGCCGAGTGGTACATGCCCATTCGATAGAGCGTCTTGGCTAAGAGATACTGCGCTTCTAAGTGCAGCGCGGCCGCGCTGGGGTCCTTCATGATCTCGTCGGCCGCGAGCCCCGCCGACTCGTACTCTTCCTTGTTGAACTTGGCGACGACCGCCTCGATCCTCTGCCGATCGCCGCTCTTTCCGGCCACGTCTACAGCGTCGAACGACATCACTGGAGCGGTCTTGGGCGCAGCGTCGATCGCAGCTTGCGTAGCCGGCGCTGCGGCGGGGGCAACCTCTGCCGCGGCGGGCGGCGCGGTCTTCAGCTGGCGTCCTGGAGCCTTGGCCGGCGCCTCCGAGGGCGGTGGCTGCTCGACCACGATGGTGGACTGGCCAACCTTGCGCTGCTGCTGCTTCAACTTCTGCTTCTCCTTCTGTCTTTGGGCCCAGGCCCTCATCTCGGCCTTGGTCGCCGGTCTCTTGCGGGAGACCTTGGTGCCGTGCGCCGGGCCCATCCCTTCAAAGCTCTGCGCCCCAGCCGAGGGCGCGAGGGTGAGAGTCCCCAGCACTACTGAGAAGAGTGCAATCGCGGTGCACTGACGAAGGCGGCGCATGCGGTTAGTTCTCGCTGAAGTTCAGGGGGAAGAAGACGGAGAGGCCGAGATTGACCATGATTTGACCTCGGACCAGCGACGAGTTGCCCTGGATCTTCTCGGAATAGATCAGGTCACGCAGCTCGGTCCGCACCGCCAACCAGCGATTGCAGAAGAAGCGGAAGCCGATGCCGACGTTCGCGCCGAGGGTACCCACCGTCTCCGAGCCGACGCCGGACGCGGTAGGACCGGCATACTGGACGTAGGTCGGGCCCAAGATGCCGTACATGTCAAAGTGCAGGAAGCTCTCCGATAGCACCGAGATCTTTCCGTAGATGGGTGCCCACTGAAACTCGAGCCCGCCCGTCAGCTTGAGCTGGCCCGGCGCGCGGCCATCGAGCTCTTCCTTGGTGGGAGACCGGCAGCCTCGAGCACCGGTGTCGGTGCAGATCTGCGCCGCACCGGACACGGTGGAGATGCTGTAGCCGAAGCGCGCGCCCAGGGTGAGCTGGTCGGAGAAGTGATAGGCCAGCAAGGCCCCCGGAACGTACTTGCTGTAGAAGGCGTCCTTGATCGAAATGCCGATCTCCGGGCTCAGCTCGAAGCGGTGGCGCTTCAAGAAGATGTGACCGGAGACGGGCCGGATCCGATCCTTCAGCGGTCCCATCGCGTCCTTGTCCACTTCCGCGATGTCGCCCGCATCGTCCTCACTGGACGCCGCGAGCGCTGCCGTAGGCAGGAGAGCCGCGCACACCAGAAGCCAACGCAACCGACGCATTATTCGCTCTCCCGGCCGGTCGAATGGAACGGAATGAACACGGAGACGCCGAAGCCCAGCGCGAGCATGTTCTGAACGCTACCTTTGGTGGTACCCGCCGGCTGATCGACGTAGGTGGTATTGATCAGCGAGGCGCTCACCGCCAGGAAGTCCTTCGCGACGAACCTCATTCCAATTCCAACGTCGGCTCCAACGTGAGGGCCGATGTTCGGGAGCTTGGAAGTCTCGGTGTAGATCGCCCCGAGACCGCCGATCAGGTAGCCATCGAAGTGAAGGATGGAGTTGAAGAAGGCGACTTTGCCGTTCAGCGGGCTCCACTCGAGATCGGCCATCGCCGACCACTGCGGGTTGGAGAAAAAGATCCGGCTCTGGAAGGTTGCCTTGGCAATCCGCGTATCCCGCGACTGGTCCAGCTCGATCCAGGTGAACCTTCCAGCCAGCGCGAGGTTGTCCGCGAAGTAGTAGGCAAGCCGCCCTCCGAAACCATACTTCGCGTAGTACGGATCGTTGAGGGTGATGCTTACCACCGGGTTGAGCTCGAACCGGCCCTTCTTCAGATAGACCTTACGGTGCACGCTCTTCACCCGGTCCTCCTGGGTGATGTCCCGCTCCAGTGTGTCGGAGCGCTTACCGAGCTGCTGGGCCGCGGTGTCGGCGGAGGAGGTGTCGACGGAGGGCGCTTCCGCCGGGTCCGGAGGCGGTTCTTCTTTTTGGTCCTTCTGCTCCACCTTTTCGGGCTGCGTCGTCAGGTCGAGCCCTTCGAACTGCTGGGATTGCGCGAAGGCCAACGCGGGTGCGAGGGCAAGCGCGAGCAGGGTAGTCGGTGAGGGGATCACGTCGACTCTTCTCCAAAACGGCGGCGGTGAATCCGGTGGATCAAGCGACAGTCGGCGTCAAATCCTACCGGCGGGATCGGAGGCCGGCAAACAAAGGACCTTCATATCGATGCGGATGTAGGTGGTTCGGCTAAACTTTATTTGGAGCCCAATCCGTGTGCTACCGTCTATCCGCGCATGCTCCGCACACATTCCATGGCCCGCCCATTGGCCCTTCCGCCGCTGCTGTTGATCGCCGCCCTGGTCGCTCCTTCCTTAGTCGGGTGCACCAATGCGGGCGATAACGGCCGTCCCTGCTTCCTGGTGAAGGGCGATCCCGCCGATACCGACCCCAGCGACGGCATCGATCGCATCCGAATCACCGAGGGCGAGATTGGTCAGGGCACCGACTTCATCTCGTTCGCCGCGACCGAATGCGAGGACCTGGTCTGCGTCCGAGAGGCCGGCACCGAAGCCACCGGCAACCCGTCCGCCGAGGCGGTCGGCAAGTGCTCTCGTCCCTGTGCGGGCGAGGGGGCGGAGTGCCCTTCCGCCGTCGACAACCTCACCCTCTCCTGCCGAGCCCTGCTGCTGGATACCGAGACCTTGAGCAAGGTGCGTCAGGCGGATCCGGAGCGGTTCGAGGCGGCCTTCGGTGGAACCACCAGCCCCTTCTTCTGCGTCGCCGACCGTTCCTAGAGCCCTTCCAGGTCCACCCGGGCTCCGGCCTTGAGCCCCAGCTTCTCGCTCCAGCCGCCCGGCACCTCCAGCACGTAAAGCGAGGGCTTGCCCACGCCGCGCGGGGTCCAACTCTTGGGCTCCGTCTGCGCCACAATGCCGACGACCTTGCTGTCCGCGCCAATGAAAATCATGTCGAGTGGGATGAGCGTGTTTCGCATGTAGAAGGATTGGACCTGGGGAGCTTGAAAAACGAAGAGCATACCGGCCCCCTCCTTCAGCTCGCGGCGCCACATCAGTCCGCGGTTTCGGGAGGGCTCATCGGAGGCCACCTCCACATCCACCGTCCGACGC
>JBGTHI010000626.1:0-2656 GCA_041746295.1 Myxococcaceae bacterium | reverse complement strand
TCTTCGTGGCCGCGCTCTACTCCGCCCTGGGGGCGGCGGTAGAGGGGGTGCGCCGCCTCTGGGGTCCGCGCTGGAGTGATCAGCTCTCGTTCGCACTCGATGGCCTCCCAGCTCGCGCGCTTGGAGCGGCGGGACTACTGGAGCGGCTCAAGGACCTCTACCGCGACGGAGCAATCTCGCACCTGGGATTGCGAGCGGTCTTCGGCGGTACGACCGTCCTGCTGATCCTGATGGTTGCGGTGGCTACCGGGCTTCTGGTGTGGGTCCTGACAAGCCCCTTTCGGCGAGCGCCGCGCCTTCCCTGACCGCCCGGCTCACCTCCACCACTTTCGAGCCGAATCGCTCCCAGCGGCTCTCGCCCGCCCCCTTTACCGAGAGGAAGGTTTCGCGATCGATCGGGAGCGCCCGGGCCAGAGCATTGAGCGTGGCGTCATTGAAGATGATGAAGGCAGGGATCTGCAGATCCTTCGCCAGCTCCTTGCGCCACCGCTTCAGCTCGATCAGGGCGATCTCCGCCTCGGCGTCCGGTACCGCCGACTTTGCCACCGCGCTCGATCCGTTGCTTCGATCGGAGCCGCTTCGGGCGGAGCCGCTCCGGCCGAGGCCGGCCCGGGTACGCCGCTGAGGGGGCCGGGCGTCCGCCGCCCTTGAAATCGAGGGAGCCAGGGTGAGGGTGGCGCCGCTACAGACGTCGCAGCTCCCGCAGGAGACCGGAGGGTGGGACTCGCCGAAATAGTCCAGGATGAAGGCGCGCCGGCAGCTCTTGGTATAGGCGTAGGCGGTCATCTGCTTCAGCAGCTGCAGAGAGCGCCGTTCGCGCTCGCGCACCCTTTCGAGATTGAGATTCAGCTCGCGGAACGGAAGTCGCTCGAGTGCCCTGATGGTCTTCACCCGGCTAGCACGTGCGGTGCCGCCCCGGATGATCTTCCCCTCCCTCTCCAGAATTTTCAGGGCCGCCGAGACCTCGAACTCCGAGGCGCCGCACTGGCCGGAGAGGGCGGCGATGCCCCTATCGAACTCTGCGATCTCACCGTGCCCTGGGCCTACCAGCACGCGCCAGACGTCGGCGATGACCGCCTCGGGTGGATGGTTGCCCTGGATCAGCCGCTCCTGGGTGAAGACGTCCGCATGATTGAAGAGCAGCACCGCTTTGGCCGGCGCGCCGTCTCGGCCCGCGCGGCCGATCTCCTGGTAGTAGGCCTCGACCGCGCGCGGAATGTGAGCATGGGCCACGAAGCGGATATCCGGCTTGTCGATCCCCATCCCGAAGGCATTGGTCGCCACCGCCACCGCGGTAGGGGAGCCCATGAAGGCGTCCTGGGCCTTGTGCCGTTCGGAGTCGTCCAACCCCGCGTGGTAGAGGACTGAGGTGACCCCTTCGCCGCACAGATGGCGGTGGAGCCCTTCGGCCGCCTTCCGGGTCGAACAGTAGACGATCCCGGAGCCCCCCTCTCGCGCGAGCTGAAGGCAGGCCTGGCGCCGCTCGTAGTCCCCCTTCACCTGCGCGACCTCCAGCGACAGGTTCTGCCGGTCGAAGCCGGCCACGAAGACGCGCGGCTCCTTCATTAGGAGCGAGCGGATCAGATCCTCCCGAACCTCCGGGGTGGCGGAGGCGGTCAGTGCCAGGGTCCGGGGCGGCCGCAAGAGCTTCCGCACCTGACCCAAGAGGGCGTAGTCCGGTCGGAAGTCATGCCCCCACTGAGAGATGCAGTGGGCCTCGTCGATCGCGAATAGCTCCAGCTGTGCGCTGCGGAGCGCCTCGACGAAGGAGGGGCTTCGAAACCGCTCCGGTGCCACATAGACCAGCTTGTACTGGCCACCACGGAGCTTCTGGATCCGCTCCGACCGCTCGCTCTCCGAGAGCGTGGAATTGATGAAGGTGGCGCTGATGCCGCGCGCCTGCAGCCCTTCCACCTGGTCCTTCATCAGAGCTATCAGCGGCGACACCACCACCGAGACGCCGGGCATCAGCACCGCGGGTAGCTGGTAGCAGAGACTCTTTCCGGCGCCGGTCGGCATCACCACTACGGTGTTGCGCCCCTCCAGCACCGAGTCCACCACCTCCGCTTGTCCCGGGCGAAAGGAGGGGAGGCCGAAATGCCGGAGGAGGCCGGCTTCGGCATCGTCGCGGGAAAAATGGGGGGTGGACACGGAGGCGATCTTCAACGTTCCGGGGCTCTCGTCAACCACTGCACCGTCCTGATTTCAGCGAAGGAGCTCGCGAAGGCGATTTCATTTGGCTCCTGCCTCGCATCAGTGAGGTGAAGTCCCGGTCGCCGATTACCAGATGGTCCAGCAGGCGGACGCCCAGGAGCTGTAGACCCGCCTCCAGCTGCCCGTTCAGGTTCCTATCGTCTGCAGAAGGGTCGGGACAGCCGGAGGGATGGTTGTGGGCAAGGATCACCCCATTGGCCCTGGCGGCGAGCGCCGCGGCATAGACCTCGCGCGGATCCAGAGGACAGTGATCGACCGCCCCGACGGCCACCCTCACGTCGCTCACCAGGATCTGCCGGACGTTGAAGCAGAGAACATGAAAGACCTCGCGCCGCAAGGCGGACAGGACGGGCTGCAGGTAGCGGTAGACCTCCGCTGGGGTGGTCAGGCGGGGCCTGCGCTCGGCCATCTTCAGGGCACGGCGGCCCAGCTCGATCGCGGC
>JBGTHI010000625.1:0-1853 GCA_041746295.1 Myxococcaceae bacterium | reverse complement strand
CGGTTTCGCTGGTGGTCACCGCGTTCGCGCCGGTGAAGGACCTGCGCGGGACGGCGACTCCGCTCTTGCGGGCCGACGTGGGCAACACCGATCTGGTCCTCCTGGACCTGGGCCGGCGAAGAAATCGGCTGGGCGGCTCATCGCTGGCGCAGGTCTACGGAAGGCTGGGCGGAGCCACCCCCGATGTGGACGATGCGCAGCAGCTGGGCGTCTTCTTCGACGCGGTTCAGATGCTGCTCGCCAAGAAGCTGCTGCTCGCCTACCACGACCGTTCCGATGGCGGCCTTTTTGTGGCCCTGGCGGAGATGGCCTTCGCCAGCCACTGCGGCCTGCGGGTTTCGCTCGACGGTCTGGGGCACGATCCCCTCGCCGCGCTTTTCTCCGAGGAGTTGGGGGCGGTCATCCAGATCCGCCGCACCGATCGCGAGCAGGCGCTGGAGATCATCCACGGCTCCAGCCTCAAGGATGCGGTGCGGATCCTGGGCTCGCCCACCCAGGATGACCGGCTGACCTTCATCCACGGCGAACGGGAGATCTTCTCCGGAGAGCGGGCAGCCTTCCAGAAGGCCTGGAGCGAGACCTCCTACCGGATGCAGCGCCTGCGGGACGATCCCGACTGCGCGCGGGAGGAATGGGAGTCCAAGATCGAGCCCAACACCAACGGGCTGAAGCCGCACTTGGCTTTCCATCCCGCGCACGACGTCGCTGCTCCGTTCATCCGCAGAGGCAAGCGACCCAGAGTCGCGATCTTGCGCGAGCAGGGGGTGAACGGCCAGGTGGAGATGGCTCAGGCCTTCACCCGGGCCGGGTTCGACGCCGTGGACGTCCACATGAGCGATCTGCTGGAGGGAAGACGCTCGTTGCAAGACTTCCGCGGGCTGGCTGCCTGCGGCGGCTTCTCCTTCGGCGACGTCCTGGGCGCCGGCGAGGGCTGGGCAAAATCGATCCTCTTCCACAGCCGCCTGCGGGACCAGTTCGCGCAGTTCTTTCAGCGGCAGGACACCTTTACGTTCGGCGCCTGCAACGGCTGTCAGATGCTGGCGGCCCTGCACGAGCTGATCCCGGGGAGCGAGGGCTGGCCCCGCTTCGTGCGCAACCGCTCCGAGCGGTACGAAGCGCGCCTTTCCCTGGTAGAGGTGCTGCCCTCGCCGTCGATTCTACTCAAGGGAATGGCCGGCTCGCATCTCCCGGTGGTGGTCTCACATGGCGAAGGGCGCGCGGAGTTCTCTTCCGGCGCCGGAGCTGGCGCCGAGGCCCTGTTCCGGGACGGTCGGGTGGGGCTGCGTTTCATCCACGGCGGCGGCGCTACGGCCATCCGCTACCCACACAATCCCAACGGGTCGCCGCTAGGCATTACCGGCGTCACCAGCCGGGATGGCCGCGTGACCCTGACGATGCCCCACCCCGAACGGCTCTTCCGCACCACCCAGCACTCCTGGGCACCCCAGAAGTGGGGCGAAGACGGCCCGTGGCTGCGGCTGTTCCGCAACGCACGGGTCTGGGTCGGGTAGACCGGCTAAGGCGTGGTCGGCGCGGGAGGCTCGGAGGGCTGGGCGGCTGCGCCCCCGGTCACCAGGAACTCCACGCGCCGATTCTTGGCCCGGCCTTCGGCGGTCCGGTTGCTCTCTAGGGGCTGGTCGGCGCCAAAGCCGTGGGCCGCGAGCCGCTCAGGCTCCACGCCTCGCTTGATCAGCAGCTTGCGAACGCTTTCCGCCCGCCGCGCGGAGAGCGTCTTGTTCTTCTGAGCGTTCCCGATCGCGTCGCTGTGGCCGTTCACCGAGAGCTCCTTGATCTGCGGTGAGTCTTTCATCACGCCGGCGATCGCATCCAGCGTCTCGAAGCTCTTGGCGAGC
>JBGTHI010000624.1:0-5727 GCA_041746295.1 Myxococcaceae bacterium | reverse complement strand
GTCGCATGGCGGCCATCGAGGTCACCGACGAGAAGACAGGCGAGGTGCTCGTTGAGCGCAACGCCGAGATCGACGAGGCGGCGCTCCTCCGGATCGAGGCGTCGGGGCTGGACCGCGTCAGCGTGCGCTCACCGCTCACCTGCGCCGCGCGCCACGGCGTGTGCCGCATGTGCTACGGACGAAACCTCGCCACCGGCAGGCTCGTGGAGCTTGGCCAGGCGGTCGGGATCATTGCGGCCCAGTCGATCGGTGAGCCGGGCACCCAGCTCACGATGCGAACCTTCCACACCGGTGGCGTCGCGGGTGAGGACATCACCCAGGGCCTACCGCGCGTGGAGGAGCTGTTCGAGGCTCGCATCCCGAAGGGCCAGGCCACGATGACCGAGATTGACGGCGTGGTCGAAGTACCACCGGCATCCGGTGATCAGCCGATCGCGGTGCGGGTCACGCACCGCGAGGCGTACGACACCAAGTTCAAGCTCACTCCTCAGCACGAGATCCTGGTCGCCAACGGCGACGAGGTGACCGAGGGCCAGTTGCTGGCTCGCCTTGGGGATGGGGACGAGGTCGCGGAGGTCAAGGCCCCCACGGCAGGTCGCGTCACAAAGAAGGGCAACGCCCTCACGCTGCACACCGAAGAGGTGGACGTGCGCGAGTACCCCGTGCCGCACTCGGCCCGGCTGCGTGTCGCTGATGGCGACAATGTCCTGGCCGGCGATCCGCTGACCGAGGGCTCGCTCAACCCGAAGGACCTTCTCCAGATCAAGGGCGTGGACACGGTCCAGCGCTTCCTGGTCGGCGAGGTCCAGAAGGTGTACCGATCACAGGGCGTGACCATCGGTGACAAGCACATCGAGATCATCGTGCGACAGATGTTGCGCAAGGTGACCATCGACAACGCCGGTGACACCGAGCTGCTCCCGTCCGAGCTCATCGACCGCTTCGAGTTCGAGGAGACGAACAACCGGATCCTGGCCGAGGGCGGGGAGCCGGCGACGGCGCAGACCGTCCTGCTGGGCGTGACCAAGGCTTCGTTGAACACCTCGTCGTTCCTCGCGGCCGCCTCCTTCCAGGAGACGACGCGGGTGCTGACCGAGGCGGCGATCAACGGCGCCAAGGACCATCTCATCGGCCTCAAGGAGAACGTCATCATCGGCAAGCTCATCCCGGCCGGGACGGGTGCCGAGGCGCGACGTCTCCAAGCCGAGCGTGCCGGTCAGCTCTCTCCCGCCGAGGAGGAGGAGCAGCGCGAAGCCGCCGCGGCTCGCGCCTTCCTGTCCGGCGATCCCGACACGGATGGTTCCGGCGAGGTCGAGACCGACGAGGCCGAAGTCGCCGCCGAGCAGGCGGGCGACAACGTCTCCGAGCTTATGGGAGCCGGCGATAACCCCGCCATGGAGGCCGTCGTCGAGGAGCAGGTGTTCGACGAGCTCACCGAAGAGGCCAAGGAGAAGGAGACGGCTGCCAAGAAGTAGCTGCGCTCGTCTGACTCTCCATAGACCGATGCGAACGGCGGCCATCTCGGCCGCCCTTCGTGCCGCCCGCGACGCTAGCCCGCGTCAATTACGCAGAAGCGGTTGCCCTCGGGATCGGCCAGGATGATGTAGTCCGCGTCTGCTGGTTGCTTGTCCCAGTGGACCTCGGTTGCTCCCATGGCGATCAGGCGCTCAACTTCTTCGGCCTGATCCTCGGCGTAGAGGTCGAGATGGATGCGCGGCGGCACCTGCACCGTGGAGCGAACCTGGTCGAGGGAGACGTTCGGGCCGGCACCGTCACGTGGCCGCAGCAGGACGAAGTCATCGCTGTTCTCATCGCGCGGCACGTAGTCGAGCGCAGCCGCCCAGAACGCGGTCTGGCGCGCCAGATCATCGACGCGAATGACGATAGAGCCGATGCGAACCATGACGTCGAACTGTAGCGGCACCGGATTCTCGCCGGGCGGGCGTATCGGCCAGAAAGTGGCTGAATGTGCGTGGGGTGGGCGCTGTGGCCACGCTGCGGACGGATTGGGTTGCTGTCGTTGCCGTGGGGCGCAAGAACGGGCACCGCTTGGCCGATACGCCCATGGGGGCGCAAAGCGTGCCCAGTGCACTACCCGCGGGGGGTAGTGCATCAGTTTGAGCGGCGTCCCGCTTGACGATTGGAGCGCGGCATGCTCACACTTCGGGTTATGCCAAAGCGCTCAAGGATGCCTCTCGACGTAAGCGAACGTGCGAAGGCGACACTCGACCTGTTTCTGGGTGATCGAGAAACTGACCCACTACCGCCCGAGAAAGACCCGATGGCGGTTGAGCTGGGCCGTCGTGGTGGGCTGAAAGGTGGGAAGGCGCGGGCTGCGAAGCTCACCGCTGAGCAGCGGAGCGAGATCGCTCGAAAGGCTGCTCGGAAGCGATGGGGTAACAGAGAAACTGGTACGTCCGCCGACGGATAATCTGGTATAGTGCGCCCTCACACCAGAGGAGAGGCATGTCTACATCGTCAGAAGTTGTAGCCAAGTTTGGCGGTCAAAGTGCCCTTGCACGGTTGATCGGTAAGGGTCCCAGCACCGTTCAGTATTGGATCAAAGCTGGTTCGATACCGAGCAAGTGGCACTCGGAACTGCTCCGTATCGCGTCGGAGCGCGGAATCGATTTGCGCCCGGGCGACCTCTCACCGCTACCAAAGCCTGTCCTGGTCAACCGCCTTCCCCGGGCGAAGTGGTGGGGAGATCTGATGCTTGGCGACGAGGCTGCATCGTGCTTCGTTCTGGATGACGGTCGGCGCGTCATTAGCAGAACCGGAGCAACAGACGTTCTGACCGGAAAGAAGGGCGGCGGCAATCTCGAGAGTTATCTCCACGTCGATTCCTTGGCCAGCTACCTGCCGCCAGACTTAGACGAGCAATGGATTGACTTTGAGATCGCTGAGGTTACGAATAAGCGGACCCGGGGAATCAGCGCCGAGACCTTTCTCGATCTCTGCACCGCCTACGTTCGTGCTAGGGACGATAAGGCACCCTTAACTGCACGACAGATCGAGATCGCCGTCAAGGCAGGCATGGTATTAGCCGCTTCAGCCAAAGTCGGTCTTATTGCCCTAATTGATGAGGCGACGGGATACCAGTACGAGCGCGCTCAGGATGCCCTCCAGATGAAGCTCCGGCTCTACTTGGAGGAAGAGATGCGGCAGTGGGAAAAGACTTTCCCTGATGAGCTATGGCAGCAGTTTGCTCGGCTGACCCACCGAGAGGGTGAAGGCGCAATTACGAAGCGGCCTAAATATTGGGGCAAGCTCGTGATGGAACTCATATACGGCTACCTCGACCCCGACGTTGCCGACTGGCTCCGCAAGAATGCACCGGCACCTAAGCACGGCCAGAACTACCACCAGTGGCTATCAAGTCAGTACGGCCTACGCCGCCTCATGGAGCACATGTGGAAGGTGATCGGCATGGCACAAGCCTGCGATTCCATGATGGAACTTCGTGAGCGCATGGCCGAGACCTACGGTCGGCATCCATACCAGTTCACTCTCTTTCTGGAAGCTCCCTATCAGAAGCTTCCTCCCGCTGATTTACTGCCTCCCTCAAAATGACATTGCGCTACCAAATTCTTGCCTCCCCGGGCTGACTTAGCGTAACCGCTCATGCATTGCGACACACTGTTGTCACGATCCTCAAGCATCATCGCATTATGAACAGGTTGAGCAGGACAGAACGGGCGCAGATCATTCGGCTGTTGGTCGAAGGAAACTCGATTCGGTCGATCAACCGCGTGACCGGGTTCGCTCAGAATACGATCATGAAGCTGCTCGTGGACGTGGGCGATGCGGCCAGTGAGTACCAGGACCGCACGCTCCGCAATCTGACCAGCACGCGGATCGAGTGCGACGAGATTTGGGCATTCGTCCATGCCAAGGCCCGCAACGTTCCCGAGCAGCACGCCGGCGAGGCCGGCTACGGCGACGTGTGGACGTGGATGGCGATTGACCCCGACACGAAGCTGATCCCGACGTATCTGGTGGCGACTCGCGACGAGTTTGCAGCCAATCAGTTCATTCGCGACCTGGGCAGCCGCCTTGCCAACCGCGTGCAGATCACGACCGATGCACACCGGCCCTACCTCGCGGCCATCGAAGCCGAGTTCGGACACAACGTGGATTACGCGCAGATGATCAAGAGCTACGGCAAGGAAGGCCGTGAGGCCCGCGAAGTGTCGCAGGCGCGGAAGTACAGCCCGAGCAAGGTAACCAGCCAAGAGGTTCGCGTCGTCACCGGCAACCCCGACCCGGCCCTCGTCTCAACCAGCTACGTCGAGCGCCACAACCTGACGATGCGGATGGGCATCCGCCGCTTCACTCGGCTGACCCATGCCTTCTCAAAGAAGGTCCGCAACCATGCCGCAGCGGTCGCGCTGGACACGCTGTACTACAACTTTGCTCGACCGCATCGGTCACTCGCGAATCCCTACGCCCGAACCCCCGCGATGGCGGCTGGCGTAGCCGATCACGTCTGGACCTGCGAGGAAATCGCGGCGCTGCTGGACAGGTAGTTCGCCAGGACGGTGGAACGGAGGCCCCGTTTGTGGAGCCTCCGTTCCGCTCTAAGCTGAACTACTTGGCCGGGTCTTAGCGGCTAGTCCGCCAGACGCCCAGCGTGGCGAGAAGCAGCAGCATCGCGACGATCGGAGCCATCAAGCTCGGCGCGGCGATCATCGCCGTGTCGGGCAGCGGATCACCGCCACCGCTCACGTCACGGACGCCCTCATCCCCAACCTCGTAGCCCTCCGGGGCCGGAAGCAGGGAGGCGTCCTCTACCTCGGCGTCACCTCGGAGTGCATCGCGAGTCGCCACCTCATCACCTTCATCCACGTAGACGAGCCACGAGCCATTGGAAGCATCCTGTGGCCCTGCTTCGGCATTTGGCGCGCTGCGAGCCAACACCGCGTCGAGGTCGGCGCCATCCGCCAACACGACGGATACAGTCCCGCAGGTGAACGGACGATCCTCCGCTGGATCGCTGCAAAAAGCGTGTGTGTCAGCACGTGTAACCGAAGAAGTAGAGATCATCAAGGCGAATGCCGCTGCAATGGCGGCAACGAACCGTAGCATCTGGTATTTCCTCCTCGTCATTCCTCAGAGGGCTGCAGATGCCGTGCCAATCTGAAACTGACCCGACACTCGGCCGGACGCAGGCACGTCAAACTGATGCACTACCCCGCGGGGCCTTCGGTTGACACCTCGAACGGGTGTTTCGTATACTCCGCGTTCGGTGTCCCGTGTCGGGACGCCTTCGTGTGTGCCCACCGTCTATGCCCACCGTCTGGGCCAGATGGGCGCCTTCGTTGAAGCCCGAAATCGGCCGTTTCGCCGAATCGCCATGGGCGCAGGACAGCATCTACTTATTCCGCGATCACGATCAACGCGAGGTTCTCGTTGCCAACAATCAGCCAGCTGGTGCGTAAGGGTCGGAAGCCCAACATCAAGAAGGTGAAGGCCCCGGCGCTGCGCCGTACGCTGAATACCCTCAAGCAGACCACCAGCGAAGGTCGGGGCGCCCCGCAGCGACGCGGCGTGTGCCTCCAGGTCATGACGCGCACTCCGAAGAAGCCGAACTCGGCGCTTCGGAAGGTCGCGCGCGTGCGCCTGACCAACGGGATGGAGGTCACCGCCTACATCCCGGGCATTGGCCACAACCTCCAGGAGCACTCGATGGTCCTCGTGCGCGGCGGGCGCGTGAAGGACCTCCCG